>DASUPZ010000240.1:0-5755 GCA_036280855.1 Pyrinomonadaceae bacterium
AAGGGCATCTCGTTTATCGAGGTCTACCAAAACTGCAACATCTTCAACGACAAGGCCTTCGACCACTTCGCCGAACGCACTGTCCGTTCCGACCGCGTGCTTTATCTCGAGCATGGCAAACCGATGATCTTCGGCAAAGAACGCAACAAGGGCATTCGCATGAACGGCGCGCTGCCCGAAGTCGTGACCATCGGCGAGAATGGCATCACCGAAAACGATCTGCTCGTGCACGACATCCACCTCAACGATCCTTCCGTGGCGTTTATGCTTGCGCGAATGGAGCAACCGGAGTTTCCGCAACCTGTCGGCATCTTCAGGACGATCGAGCGGCCCACTTATGAAGACATGATGATCGATCAGATCGACGCGTCTATCGCCAAGTCGGGACCGGGAAGTCTCGAGAAGCTTATTCACAGCGGCGATACGTGGGTGGTTGATTAAAGCCGACCACGGATTGGGCGGATCTCGGGCACGGATTTACACGGAGAAAAATCAAAATGACTCCCAAGGTATCTGTACGTCTAGCCTTCGCCCTCTTAGTCTGTCTGGTCCTTTCGAATTCCCTGTTGCCGGCGGCGGCTGTTCAAACGGCACCGGATTACACCGCCGCGCTGGCTGCGATCGAGAAGACCATCGAAGCCAGACGAAAAGAGTTTGGGATTCCCGGAGCCGCCCTTGTTATCGTTAAAGATGACAAGATCATTTACCTCAAGGGCTTTGGCGTAAAAGACTTCGAAAAAAACGTCCCCGTCACGCCCGATACGCGCTTCGCAATCGGCTCTGCTTCGAAGGCATTCACCGCAATGCTTGCGGTGATGAGTGCCGACGAGGGCAAGTTGTCGCTCGATGATTCGCCGAAGAAGTTTCTGCCCTACTTCACTCTCAAGGATCAGGATGCGGCAGCGAAGATCACGGTTCGCGATCTGCTGGCGCATCGCTCAGGCTTGAATCGGACCGACGTCGCAATGGCGAGTGGCGCACTCAACCGCGAGGAGTTGATCAAAGTCGCAGGCATCGCCAAACCAACAGCGAAGCTCGGCGAGAAGTTTCAATATCAAAACGTGATGTACGCAGCGGCGGGCGAAGTCGTAGCCAGGGCGCACAACTCCACCTGGGACAAACTGATCGAAACGAAAATCTTCCAGCCACTCGGCATGAAGAACAGCGACACTACGCCCGACGCGATGCAAAAGGCGCCCGACTACTCGTTTGGTTATGAATACAACCCGAGCACTAAAGTCACTCGCCGTCTTCCGCAACGCTCCATCGATCCAGCCGCTCCGGCCGGCGCGATCAACTCGAGCGCCCGCGACATGGCCCAGTGGCTACGCCTGATGCTTGGCAACGGCGTGTTGGACGGTCGCAGGATTGTCTCGGAAAAAGGCTTCGATGAACTCGTGCGTAAGCAGATCAATATCGCCGGACCAGTTGACTACGGTCTCGGCTGGTTTCTGCGCCAGTGGAACGGCCACAAGGTGATCGAGCATGGCGGGAACATCGACGGCTTCAATTCGCAGGTCGCGCTAATGCCCGATCAGAAACTCGGCTTCGCACTTCTGACAAACGTGACGGCATCTCCGCTCGGCTCCGTTGCCATGACGACGATCTGGAGAAACCTGGTCGGTGAACCAAAGCCCGCGGAAGTTGCGAAGAGTTCCGAACCTGCCGCGGATGCGAAACAGGAAGTTGGAAAATACCTGCTGGCCGCAGCAGGTGTGAGTTTCGATGTGAGCATGAAAGACGGCAAGCTGATGCTCACCGTTCCGGGCCAACCCGAATATCCGCTGGAAAACATCGGCGGTCGTCGTTACAAGGTCGCGCCGCCGGCTCCCGCCGGGTTCTTTGCGACGTTCCGGCCCATGAAAGACAAGGCATCGGAAACCGAATTATTCATCGAACAGCCGCAGGGCAACGTCGTGTTGGTGAAAGTGCAGGCCCAGAGTGCGCCTGCGGCTCCCGCCGAAACGAGCACGTTGATCAGCGTCGACGAGTTGATCGCGAAGATCATTGAGGCTTACGGCGGCGAGGAGAACATCCGCAAACACAAATCTTCCCTCACGACGTTCGAGGTCGATCTCGAAAACCAGGGAGTGCAGGGTAAGGGTACCATCAGTGCGCGCGCGCCAAACCTCACGGCCAGCGAAACGACGCTGACCACCCTCGGAAAGAAGATCGGTTCGGTAGTGACTTACTTCGACGGCACAAACGGCGGCGAGTTCGTGAGTTTCGCACCCGAGGAAACTTACACAGGCAAACGACTCGAAGACGTGCGCGCCGGCTCCGACTTCTATGACGTGCTCAACTGGAAAATCAACTACAAGACGATCACCGTCAAGAAACTCGATAAGCTCAATGGCGAAGATGTTTACGTAGTTGAGAAGCGTAACGAGAAGGGGACGCCAATCACGGATTACATCTCGGCGAAATCGTTTCTGTTATTGCGACGTGATTCTGTTATCCCTAACGAAGCGGCGGGGTTCGAGATTCCAGTGACGCAAACGTTCACCGATTACCGCAAAGTCGAGGGCGTGATGATTCCTTTCAAGTCGGTGTCAAACAACATCGCAAACGGCGACATCGTCATGCGCGTGCTCGAAGTAAAGTTTGACGTAGATATCGCGGATAGTGTGTTTCGGAAGCCCGCGTCTGCGGCGGGCTCACCGAGATGAACACGGATCAAAACCTGAAGCCGACACTCGCCATGAATTGGAAGTTGTGAGTAGTTCGCGCCGGACTGATAAATGGCACGATCTGCAATGAGCCAGTCACCGGATCGAAGATCTCAAATTCGGCGGTGCGTCGCCTGAAATGAATGATCGTGTCGCCGGCGTCAAAGCGCGTGACAATCCGTTTTGAAGGATAAAACTCAAGCACGCCGCCGATGTCCATGGCAAAGCTCGTCACGCGCTTGCGTCTGAGTTCAAAAAAGTTGGGTCCCTGGGGTACGACATCGAAGTCGCCCTCGCTGAAGCTCGCCACACCCGGGCGGGCCTTCGCGAAGATCCCCCAGTTCTCAAACCGTTTCCCTGCCTTCACGCCGCCGAGCACCTGCGTCACACGACCTGGTTCCCTGCAATCACTACATCGCTTCGGGAAAAAGTAACCGGCCGTTTCGAGAGCGAAGACGCGATTGAAATTGAAAGTAAACCGGCCGCCGAATCCGGGCTCAGTTCGTCCACGGAAGTCGTCGCGCTCGAGCGTGGTGAACTCCGCTGCGATTTCGAACTTCGGTACATCCTGTGACTGAGCGAGCGCTTGCGAGTGCATTAGAAACATCACGATCATCGCTGTAAACACACGTGTCCTGGTCATGCGGAATCTCCTTCGCATAAAAAGTGAGTGCCTGGTTGTATGGGAGACTAGAGGAAGTCAGGGAACGCGGATTACACGGATAAAAAACCGGATTTTAAATCCGTGTCATCCGTGGTTACTAAGGACTCTTGGGGAGCAGGTGCTCCATACTATCGGCGCCGCCGACCATAACTTTTTGCGTGACGGCAGGCGCGTCAAGAGGTTTCGATGAACCATTTACAAACATGTTCGGGCCTTTTCGAGCAGTTTTCGGCGCCAGTATTTCCGAACCAAATAGTGGCGTGTAATTCGGATCATGCAGTACCCAAAGGTTCCACGTTCCACCATTCGGCAGTATCGGAGTTTCTGACGACCACTCGTAACGTTCACCATTCGCTGTGAACGCGATCTTGTTTTCGTCGAGCACTGCGATCTTTTCAAACTCGTAACCATCACGCGGGACGAGTGAGAAAATAAAACGCCCACGTTCCGGCACGTAGAACCAGAGCAACGCTCCCGACGCGCCGATCTTCGACTTGTTCTTACTCACGATGTTCCCGTCGATCGACAGGCTGTAGTTTTTGACCGCGAGAGTGAAATCTTTCGGCGCTGTTTCGGGGCTGCCGTCGCGCAGTTTCGCCCGATCGAAAGTGACGCTGACAACGTCCACGATCTTTACTCCCGATTCGTGGTTGACGAGCAATTCGAGTGAAACTGCATCGCCGTCGTCGAGCGTTTGCGGCGTCGTCGGCTTCGGGAACGTGGCAAAGGAACCGTTCGGCCGCAGAAAGCTGCGACGAAACGCGTCGTCAGCAGGTAAAACAGCGACGCTGAATTTCTTCGTAACTGGGTCGGCACTGATCCAGAGGTCGTAACCAAACACGACGTTTTGCTGGGCGTCGGTGAGCACGCGATGGATGATCCGATCGTGACCGGCGAAGGCTTGTGAATAAAGCAGCGCCGCGAATGCTGCGCCGTCGTGGACGGCTTGATGCGCAGGAACCGACGTTTCACTTCTGAAAGCCACGAAGCCGCCGTTTGAAACCTGCAGGACGACCTGGCGCTTCGCCGGGTTCTGCGCTACGGCTGCAAGTCCGAAGACGTGAAGACAAAGGAGAATGGTCCAGATCCTGGTTCTCATTTGTAGAGACCTCCTCCTTTCAGCACGACGAGTTTTACGTCGTCGACGGGTTTGAAACCGTTGAGGTTGGGATCAGCTGTTTGCGACTTCGCGAAAGTCTTTTCAACGTTTGAGTTGCGGTTAGCATGCGTGGGGTTTTTAGAAGGCGATCGTCTTTCCTTGTAAACAACGCGCGTGACTATCTTTTCCTGTATCACCGGAACTTCTACAGGCACGTGAACGACTGAGGGAGGTTGTATATTCGGCTGCTCGCTCTTGCGGAACGAAAGCGACAACAAGGCAACGAAAAGAATCACTGCTGCGGCGGCAACGGGCACGGGAACGCGGATTGAAGATTTGAAGAAGCTGATCAGCCGTGATGGACCAGCCGCCTCGTGAGTCGGCGCGGCCGCATGGACGAGTTTTTGTCGCAGGCGATCGTGATAGCTGGTCCAGTAAGACTCTGGCGGCGCCGGCACGTCCTTCAGCCTGCTCGTGAGCCGCAACGTCGCGTTGAGCGCGTCAAACTCAGCGCCGCATTCTCGACACGCGTGCAGCTCATTCGACAACGAGTCGGGGGGTTGGTCCGTGCCGTCGAGCAGGAGTTCAATTATTTGCTCTTTCGTTTTACTGCAATTGTGCATTCCAATCAGCTCCATCAATATTCGTTAGCAAGCGTGGTCAGCGTTTCTTCAGTGGGGCTCGCGCCGGGCGAAAGCTTTTTTCGGAGTTTTCCAATGGCGCGCGAAACGCCTTTCTTGACTGTCCCTGTGGAACAGTTCATCGCAGCTGCAATTTCCTCGTACGACATTCCTTCGTAGTGTCGAAGCAGAAACGCGAGTCGTTGTGAAGGCGTCAGTTCCGCGAGCGCCTTACCGACGTTTTCCAGAAGCAACTTGTTGTAGATATTTTCAGGCGACGCCGACTGCGATTCGAGCACCTCGTCAGCGTCTATTTGCAGCAGTTGTACAACTGTGGTTTCCCCGCGGCGGCGAAAGAAACCTGAGCGGCGATGATTAAGGAAGGCGTTGATCGTGATCCGGCGGAGCCACGTGTAGAACGATGAATCGGATCTGAAAGACGCGAGCGCCTGGTAGGCTTTCAGCCAAACTTCCTGCGAGAGATCTTCGGCATCCTGCGCGTTGCGGCAGTAATGAAGAGCCAGCAAATGGATGCGGCGCGCGTAGCGTTCGGCGAGCAGACAGAAAGCATCGAGGTCGTTTGCCTGGGCGCGTCTGATTAGATCATCGTCGCTTTCAGTCATCGATCACTCAGACACAAAACCCGCAATTTGGTTGGCACCCTGGAGTGCGGCAGCCTGGCGCCGCTTTGTTATCGATAATG
>DASUPZ010000241.1:0-5251 GCA_036280855.1 Pyrinomonadaceae bacterium
AAGCTGCACAACCGCGTTCGTAATCCAGTTGTGATAAAACTCGCCCACTGACGCCAGCTCCGCATCAGGCGCCGGATTCATAAAGTCAATTGCATATGGAACGCCGTCTTTGATCGCAAACTCGACTGTGTTGATGTCGTAGCCAAGAGCAGCACAGAGCGTTCGCACGTCATTCGCCACACGCTCGGCAAGTTCCGGTGCGAGATAGTTCGGATCGTGAACGTATTGTTCGCCTGACAAGTATGGCTTGCGAGGATCGTAGGCCATGATCATCACTTCTTCCTGCCCGACGCAGTAGCATCTGACAAACTGGTCGAAGTCGATCCCTTCCTGCAACGTCATACAAAGCGTGCCGGTCTTGTCATACTCCGCCCAGAGCTCTTCGAGTGAATTGATCTTCGAAACGTTCTTCCAGCCACCACCGTCGAACGGCTTCATGAACGCGGGAAAGCCGACGTAATCGACGATGCCTTGCCAGTCGAGGGGAAACTCGAGATTACGCAAACTCTCGCTGACGATTCCTTCGATGTAGTCTTTCTGCGGGAGCAGCACGGTCTTCGGAATCGCTACGCCCAGTTTTTTGCCGAGGGAATAGTTGAAGAATTTGTCGTCAGCCGACCACCAGAAGGGATTGTTGATAATAATGGTCCCTTCGAGCGCCATTCGCTTGAGCGTGGCGCGGTAAAACGGAACTTCGTGCGAAATGCGATCGATAACGAGGTCATACTTCGGCGGCGCGTCGTGCTTGATGCCGCCGAGTTTGATGTATTCGGCCACGACCTCGCCGCGTCCTTGCTCATTAATGCCTTTAATTAGTGCTTCGGGGAAGGTTTTTTCCCGTCCCACGAGAACTCCAACTCGCTTCATGTGTAAAGTGTGTCCTTTCGCGAAAAAAGAAGGAAAATACCTGCGTGCGTGTTGCTTGTCAAACAGGCATCCGTGCCCGTAACGGCTGCATCAATCCAACGGTTCAGAGTTCAAGCTTTAGCTTGATTTGTCGGGATAGGCAGCCTAAAGGCTGAACTCTGAACTTGCTGTCGGGAGCTTTTTAGCGGGCTTGTGTTACAATTTGCCCTCAATTTGGCTTTCCCCGGTCGGATCTGATTTCAAGGAGAACGTTTACATTTGTTTCGCCCATTGCTAGCCCTCATAGCTCTTGCTGCGTTCTTTGTCTCGATGGCTTTGTCCGGTCACTCCCAGACCCGGCCGCCCCAGGCGACGCCACAAGCAACGCCCCAGGCGACACCACAGGCGACGCCTGAACCAGCCAAACCGGAAACTAAGCCGCAGGACAGCAAACAAGAAACTAAATACACGGCCGAGCAGATCGTCGAATCGGTGATCCTCATCTACGGCACGCGTCCGGGTCTCGATCAGATCCGCCGAAACGGCGTGGAACGCGGCAGGATAACGCGTTTCCCAAGTGAAGGCGCCCCCGAGGAAGCAAACTACGAGCGACGTTTTATCAGGGGTGAAAGCCTCGAAAAAGACAAGATCCGCCTCGATCAGAAACTGCCCACGATGGAGTATTCACTGATCTTCGGCGAAGGCAAGTTGTGGGGACTTATCAACGGTGCTGCCTTCACACCACGACAGGACACCGCTGCAAATTTCATTTCCCAGCATCATCACAGCATCGACTCGTTGCTTCGTTACAAAGAATGTGGCTCGACGTTGACACTGGTCGGCAAGGAACAGCAAAAGGGACTTGATCTGTACGTCGTTGACCTCGTCGATAAGGAAAAGCGCAAAACCCGCTACTACATCAGCGCTAGAACGCTTCGCGTTCTCTGGCTGGAGTATGAGGAAGGGCCTGCGGGTGCGACTCCGGTGAAGTACCAGCGGAAGTTCCTGGACTATCGCTTAGTCCAGCAGACACTCGCGCCGTACCGGATCGTCTTGTTTGAAGGCGGCCGCCAGAGCCAGGAAACGCGCGTCCTCACGATTACTTACGGCGTCAAAGTCAGCGACTCAATCTTCAAGAGCCCCGAAGGTTAAGCTAATCCGCGGCTTCTTTCGGAACCAAACTCGACACCGGGCGTGTATCTCCCGTGGTCGAGCCCGCAACCTACCCTGATGGACACGTTAACTACCATCGACGAAATGGGTTTTGCACCCACCCTGCAGCAGGAAATGCTGGAGGACACGACTTCCGACCATGCGTTGTTGGAAGCTACGAGAACGGGTGATCAGGACGCATTCGCCGAGCTGGTTAGCAGGTATCGAAACCAGATAACGAGCTACATCTACCGCATGACGAACGATTACGACGGCGCTGTAGATCTGGCTCAGGAAACGTTTGTAAGAGTTTACCGGGCGGCTGACAGGTACCAGCGAAGTTATGCGTTTTCGACTTACATCTATCGCATCGCTACCAACCTCGCCATCAGTGAACTCAGAAAACGAAAGCGACGGAAGCTGGTTTCCCTGACGGGGTTCTTCCAGCAAAGTGACGGCGGCGAACCGCAGGAATTGAATCCGCCTGACACCCGGCCGTTACAGGACCTCGAGCTGGTTGACACTGAACGGCGCAACGCGGTGCAACGCGCGATCGGCACGTTGCCCGAAAAGTATCGTGCGCCTCTGATTCTTCGCGACGTCGACGGAAGGAGTTACGACGAGATCGCGAAGATTCTGGAGACGAGCGAGGGCACCGTTAAATCGAGAATCAGCAGGGCACGAGGCTTCCTTCGCGAAAAGATGCGGGCTTATTTGTAGGTGAAGGAGTTATGAGAAAAAATAATTGCGAAGTAATTCGTCGAGAGCTTGACGAGTTGATGCTCGATGAAGCGGCCAGTGCTCCGGTGTCGGAACATCTGAACGATTGTGCTGACTGTCGCGAGTTTCATCAAACGCAGACTAAGTTGCGGCAGATGGTTGGAAGTTTGGGCACGGTTGCAGCGCCTGCCGATTTTGAGTTTCGTTTGCGTGCTCGCCTGGCTAATGATTCCAATGGGGCGTTGCCTTTCGGGTTTGCTTACTGGCCGTTCACGCGAAGAGGTTTGGCGCTTGTATCGGTGCTGATCCTGTTTGCGATCGGCGCCGTGGTGATGTGGAACAGCATGAATCAACCCGCTGTGACGAACGTTGCCGAACGGAATCCAGCGCCTGCTCCGCCGCGCGAGACGCCGCAACAGGTTCAGACGCCGGTAGCACCGCGAGATACACAGGAGTTCCAGGCAGCACTACCGGAAAGCAGCCCGCAAAAAATTCGGAATGAACGTCCGATTGAAGCAGGTCAGAGAGTGAAGCGACAACTCTCTTCCGTTGATTTCAGCAACACGCGCGCTGAAGTGATCAGAGCAACTGATCCCGCGGCAGTTTTCCCGATCGATGCTTCACTACAACCAATGAGAGTTTCACTCGACGATGGTCGTGGAAATGCGAGAACCATCTCAGTGCCGACCATCAGTTTTGGTTCACAACGAACGTTCGCCAGTGGAAATACGCAAAAAGGGAGCTGGTAAACAGGCAGGGCGGAAGTAAGCAATGATGACTGTAGCAAAGTTAACGAGAGCCGGAGTCCTGACACTGCTGTGTTGTGCAGTTGCGGTGGCGCAAACTCCTGCTCCGCAAGCGCCGAAGAAAAGTCCACCGGCTCCGGCTGACAAAGCTGCGAGCGTGGACAAGTTACCGCGCGCGCCGCAAGTCGTCACCATTGTGCATCGCTTGAACGGGCTCAAGATGTTTCGACTCCTGCTTCGCTCCCAGGAGCAAGTGCAGGCGATTGCCGAACTCGATTCGGATTTCAACCTGATGGACGACGTCCACACGAACGTCATCGCAGGCCTGGCGATGGATGACGGTGAAACGATCGCTGCATGGTTGCCGGAAGTGGATGTTGAATTTGGACCAGCAGTGATTCCACCCGCGCCTCCACGCGCGCCAAAAGCCCCGTCGCCAGGTTCGTTTCCGCGTCTGGGCAAGACCTGGTTTGATGAACCCGATGTGACGGTGATTGGACCAGGCGGCAAACGGCTGGCTGCAAAATACATCGGCCTCGACGCAGTCACAGGACTTTCGATACTGCGTCTCAAGAACAAAAACGAGATCACGGCAGGCGTGTTCCAGGACGAACCCGTGAGCACAGGTGAGCCTGTGTTGCTTCTTGGTCCCGAACCGGCAACGAAAGCGCGTGCGATGATCGGTGGGAGCCTGCTGGTTCGCATCGGCGCCATTGAAGGTCAAATTAAAAACGTTCTGACGGCGCCTTCCGGAGACGTTGCGCGGTTCAAAGTCACTGCGCCGAAACTCTCTCATGCCTACATCGGCGGCGTAGCAATTAACGAAGCAGGCGAGACGATCGGAATCGTCGATGGCCTGGAAGGAAGCGAGGCAAGCATTTTGCCGGCGGCGTTGATTCGCCGCGCGGCGGATCGTGTTTTGGAACAGCAGGCCAGCGTTCCGCGGCCGTGGCTCGGTGTGTCGGGTGAGGCAATAGCAGCACTCAATCTCGAACAGCTCCAAAAAGCCGGATGGGAAATGCACCGCGCCGCGGCTCTGGCGGGCAAGGATCGAGGCATTCTGCTCACGTCGATTGTCCCGGGAAGTCCGGCTGCTGATGCATCACTGCGCGCCGGCGACGTGATTCTGAAAGTTGATAACAAAGACATTCAGAACGCCGCAGACTTCACGTGGTGGCTGGAACAGGCTGGTCCAAGTAGCGCTGTGGAATTCACGGTGGCACGTCCCGACCGCCCGGCGGAAGAACCGCTCAGCGTGAAGTTGAGTGGAATGCTGGATGCGGGTTTCAACTTCAACTTCCGAAACCGTTTTCCGAGCCGCAGAGGGCTTTTTACCGACTACGGAATTGAAACCATCGCGCTGAGACGACCAGTGGCCGTGCAACTCGGAACCACCGCAGGTCTGCTGGTAATACACGTTGAACCTACGACGGCGGCATTCGAGGCCGGTCTGAAGCCTGGCGATGTGATTCAGACGATCGAGGGAAAACCGGCTGCTTCGTTCAAACCAGCTTCACAATCTGCGCCACTCACGGTTGAGATCGTCCGCAACAAAGAAAAACTCGTCATCAAACTACCCACGCCCCCAAAAAAGAAATAGGGCTTATCTTGTAAATCCTGGTAATCCTGAAATCCTGTCTAACGTCCTGCCCGTTTGTGTCTTTGCGGTCTTTGTGGTTAAAGTTCCTCTCCATGTTCCCCGAGGCCGTTGCGCGTTATCACGATCTGTTAGCAAACCAGGAATTAGCCGAAGCTTCGCGGGCTCTTCTCGACGAGGGCCTTGAAAA
>DASUPZ010000242.1:0-7034 GCA_036280855.1 Pyrinomonadaceae bacterium
CCAGCCACGTGTGGTCGCCCATCGCGCCCGTGTTCGAAGGCGTCGTCTCGACAACGTAAAGACGATTCATCTCACGGTTGTTTTCGGTCACGCGCCTGCGTGCGATGAACTCGCGCGAGTAGCGCAGGTAACCGGGAAAAATAGGAGCAAGAAAATCTGCGTCGAGCGAGAGAATTCGTTGGGCCAGATCGAAGCGATATGTCGTGTTTACCGGTTGGCCGAAGGCCGCGATCGCACCGTTGCGGGAATTGTCGTGATTCGCAGGTTCGTACTGGTGCCACTTCGCCTGCGGGAGTGCAGCGAGTGTCGCTCGCATCTGATCGCCGAGCGTCGGCGAAATGACAGTCTCAGTAAGAAAGCGAATACCCGCGCCCTGCTTGCCGCGCTGCTCGTCCATCACCGAGCGCATCTCGCCGACAAACGCCGTCCACGTTCGAA
Organism: Pyrinomonadaceae bacterium; assembly: GCA_036280855.1. Taxonomy (GTDB): domain Bacteria; phylum Acidobacteriota; class Blastocatellia; order Pyrinomonadales; family Pyrinomonadaceae; genus PSRF01. The sequence continues at coordinate 439 of DASUPZ010000242.1, forward strand.
TATCTTCCCTGAATGTAAGGGTTTGCGAGCGATCCGGATCGTAAAGATTTAGAATCGATGCCTGGGCGAAAATGTCAGTGGCGCTCGACCCGCGCGGATCTCGAAACGGGTCGTCGGCAGGAAAATCGAGTGGCTTGTTGTTGGGATGATCCGGATTGCCTTCGATCTTTGTGGGACGACCTTCGTGACTTCGCACGAGAACCGGCGTCGCGAACCCAAACACAGGCGCCGCACTCGCGAAGAAAAGTGGTTTGCCTGGAATGTGATCTTCAGGCTGGTTAACGTACGGAACGATCTTTTCCGGTGGCTGAAACGTGCAACCACTCAAACCCGCGAGGGCAAGCGAAGCCGCCATCAACTTCATAAACGTGCGACGCCCCACCGGGTCGTGCCATTCTTCAGCCTGCTGCGGAAACTCGCGGGCGACAAACTCTCGAAACGCAGGACTATCTGACAGCTCTTCAATGCTGCGCCAGTACTTCTTACCGGTGGGCGTGGGTTTACCATCCTGCATAGCAAGGATGTGATCCCGCATCAGCTTGAAGTTTATGTGACGGTCGTTGTCGCTCATTACTATTACCGGTGACAAGTGGAACAACTTGTCAGGATCTCAAATCCCTGAATTTTGTAGTCCTGAACCAGTCTCAAACCTTCGGCGATCTCCTCTTGCGTCTTGTTCTCCTGCCGCCATTCCATATCGAAGATTTTTTCTGACGGTCGCACAAACCTCTCCGGCGCGCGGTGACACTCCAAACACCACTCCATCTGTAGCGACGAAGCCTGGAAAATGATCGGCATGTCGTCGACTTTGCCGTGGCAGGTCGAACACCCAACGCCTTTTTTCACGTGAATGGCGTGATTGAAGTAGGAGTAATCAGGCAGATCGTGAACGCGTTGCCACTCGATCGGTTTGCCCGTACGGAAACTCGCGCGCACGGTTTCGAGATAAGGGCTATCTGCCCATATCTGTTTGTGACAACCCATACAGACCGAAGTGGAAGGTATTCCTGCTGACGACGATACTTCCACTGACGTGTGGCAGTAACGGCAATCGATGCCATCGTCGCCGGTGTGATGTTTATGACTGAATTGAACTGGTTGTTGCCGTTCGACCCATTGACCGGTGTTCCATGACGAACGATTTAGTTCGACCGCAACCCAGAGCAAGGCAACAGCAATGAACACTGCGCCATATATCGTAATCTTGGCCAGCGCGTTTGTGCTGTGATGGAAGATCTGTGGCATTGCCGCAGGATCAACGGAGTCGGGCGCTAGTCAAACCAATAGCTCGGCAGGACAGGTAAGCCCGCAAACCCTCGCACTCATTATGTGTATTGAAAAGCAAGACGTACTTTACCAAATGGATGAGGAATTTCAAATTGCGCAAGAATTCACATGCGGAATGAAACCAAAAGTTGAAAACTTCAGGAGTTCAAGGTTCACCGTTCAGAGTTCAAGCTTCGGCTCGCACACTGAGGTAGCAGCCTAAGGGTGAACTCTGAACACGGAATCTAAACTTCAGTGAACATCGCGGGCGAGCAACGCGGCGCCGATCGGTGCGGCGTCGAGGCCGAGTTTGGCTGCGACGATCTCCGTGGCTTCAAAACAGGGTTGGAAAGCGCGGCGTTTAACTTCGCGAATAATGGGATTGAGAATTAACGATCCGGCATCCATGACGCCGCCGCCAAGCACGATCGTTTCGATATTCAGAAGGTTGATAACACTGGCGACGCCTGTTCCGATGTATTTTCCGGTTCGCTCGATCATCATGAGGGCAAAATCGTCGCCTTCGTTTGCCTGGTGCGCGACGTCTTCGGCGGTAAACGACTTGTTCAAAGCAAGGCGTGACAGTGACGACGTCGAGTCGCGATTCAAACGTTCGCGAGCGCGCCGGACGATGCTTGGCGCTGAAGCAAGCGTTTCGAGACAGCCGGTGTTACCGCAAACACATGGCAGTCCTTCAGCGTCGATCGTGATGTGACCGACTTCACCTGCGAAACCGGAAGCGCCCGTCCAGAGTCTTCCGTCGAGGATGATCGCGCCGCCGATGCCGTTTCCGATCATTATGTAAAAAAGATTTCTGCTGCCACGGTCGGCGCCGACTTTGTACTCGCCGTACGCAGCGGCGTTCGCGTCGTTTTCAACTTCGACACGCAGGCCGGTAGCGCGAGTGAGTTCGCCGTGTAGGTCTTCAACCATCGTCGACGGCAATCCGCGGGCAGCGACGACGCGATCGGTTTGCCTGTTTACCAGACCCGGAATCGCAACGCCGAGCGCGACAACGTTCCCGCCAACCTTACGCAGATCCGCAACGATCGAGGCGAGTTGCGGGATCAGATCCTTTGAAACACCACCGATCCTCGAATCAAGTATGGAGCCGTGTTCATCGACCAGCGCGGCACGCACGTGCTCGACTGAGACATTGATGCCAATGAAATTTGTTGCGGGAGTCGTCATGGTAACAAGCCCGGTCTGGGCGGAAGAAGCTGCGAGGTCGAAGAATAGTCGAGGGTTTCAGGGCTGTCAAACATTAGCTTTCAAGAGTAGAATCCGTTCTACAGGACGAATAGGTCCTATACGACCTATCGGTCCTATTAGACAGCGATGCAGATCCGGACCATTCTTCTTCCGACGGATTTCAGCGAGTGTGGCAATTACGCGCTCTCGTATGCTGCATCGCTCGCGCGCACGTTCAGAGCGTCGATCATCTGCATCAACGTGATCGAACCGATCGTCCCAACCGTCGGTTATTCGGGAATGACCGAACCGCTGCCCATCGCCGATATCACTGAACAACTCGAAGACTCAGCCGAGCGCGAGCTTCCGAAACTCGCCGAATGCGACGAATGTGCGGGACTTGATATCGAAGAGCTGGTCGTTCACGGCGAGGCAGCCGCGGAGATTGTGCGCGTCGCGAAAGAACGCGATGCCGATCTCATCGTGATTTCTTCGCATGGACGGACCGGTCTGGGCCGGATCATCTTTGGTTCCACCGCCGAGTCGGTTGTTCGCCATGCCCCTTGCCCCGTGTTAGTCGTTAAGCCCCCTCAGGAAGAAGAGGAACCAAACAGTAGTCAACAATGAGCCCTCCAGTTTATTCTGTCCGGCGACAGAAAATCGTACCTAGCTCTCCCCAGTTTAGAGTTGTCATAGCTTATGCACCTCGACTTTGTTAACGATCTCCTGGGTCAGTATGGGGTTTATGCGGTTTTCATTCTCGTCATGCTCGAGGGTGACATCACCCTCCTTCTCGCGGGCGTGCTCGCGCACAGCGGGTTTTTTGGCCCGTACAGCTTTGCGCAGGTTCTGATCTGGGGAACCATCGGAGGTTGCGCGAGCGATAATCTTGCCTACTTCATGGGTCGTGGTTTCTGTGAAGGCGTAAGAGAATTCCGCTTCTACAAAGCAGCAAAGCCCCGGCTGGAGCGGCTGACGAACAAGTTTGGCGCCCTCTCGATCTTTCTTTCCAAGTACATCTACGGGCTACGCTGGGCCGCTTGCGTGTTTTATGGCGTCGGCCACCTGCCTTACCTGCGGTTCCTGCTCCTGTCGTCCGCAAGCTGCTTCATGTGGGTTTTCGTACTGGCCGGCGCCGGCTACTTCTTCAGCGGTGCGGTGATGGGCCTCATCGGAGATTTTCAGCGCCTCGGAAAAGTGCTGCTGGTGATCGTGTTGCTCGGCATACTCGGTTTTTACCTTGCCGAGCGCTTCTGGATCTCGCGAAAAGTGGAAGAGGCGGATCCGGAGCGGCTACAGGAACTCGAACATGCCGCGAGCGAAAAATTTCAGGATTTGAAGCACGAGTTTCAGGAACACATTCCGTTCAAACATCCGCGGCGGGGCGATCAAAGCAAGCGCGAAACTGACGGCGATTAAAAACTCTTTGAGCTTTGTGCGTTGTTCTTGATACTTTGTTATGGTAGGCAAACAAAGTACTGAGTTCTAAACCACACATCGTCAGTTCGAATGCAGATTGGGACAAATGATAATTGAATCTACCGCACCTCCTCGTGTCGATCTTGCGGGCGGCACCATTGATATCTGGCCTCTTTATCTCTTTCACCCAGGCGCAACCACAGTAAACTTTGCTCTTTCACTCTACGCGCGTTGCCGCATCGAGACGCGCGACGACGGGCGCATTATTCTCGAATCGCGCGACCGGAAAGTTTCGTTCGAAACGAATCTATCGGCGCTTGAGGATCTGTTGTTCGAAGAACGTCTGGAGCTGGTTTCGAAGCTCGTCCACTTCTTTAAACCAACTACCGGGTTTCATCTCATTGCGGAAAGCAGTGTGCCTGCGGGCGCGGGGTTGGGTGGTTCGTCTGCGCTCGCGATCGCTTGTATCGGTGCGTTGAACACTTTGGTGGGAAACCGCTACGAACAGCGTAAGTTTGTGACGATCGCCGCGAATATCGAGTCGACGGTGATCAAAGTGCCGGCTGGTTTTCAGGATTATTATCCACCGCTTTATGGTTCGGTTTCGTGTGTGCACTTCCGGCCGGATGGTATCGAGCGAGAGCGTCTCGAGGTAAATACGGAAGAGTTGGAACGCCGGATTGCGATCTGCTACACGGGCGAGCCGCGACTTTCGGGAATCAATAACTGGGAAGTCTACAAACGTCACATCGACGGCGATCCGGAGTTGTTTGAACTCTTTGAGGGGATTCGTGATTCCGCGCGCAACATGCGCGAAGCGCTTGTGGCTGACGACTGGGATCGTGTGGCCTCGGTGATGAAGCAGGCTTACCCGAACCGCAAACGTCTCGCGCCAAACATCACGACGCCACAGATGGAGATGCTTGTCGAGAAGGCGCTGGCGAACGGAGCTGAGGCGGCGAAGGTTTGTGGTGCGGGCGGTGGTGGCTGTATCGCGTTTTTCTGCGCCGCTGGAAGGCGTGCGGATGTTGAAGCTGCGTTAGCTGCTGAAGAAGGCGCGGAAGTGCTCGACTGGAAACTCGCGAATGATGGGCTGACGATTAAAGTCAGTTGACAGTCACTTGAGAGGATTTACATGTAAATCCTGTTCATCCAAAATCCGTGTAGATCGTCTTACGATCCGTTAAATCCCTACCCGCCTTCAGCGCGTTGTTTCGCGGCGGCTGAGACTGCCGCGAGACGCGCGACTTTTTGCTCGAAGGTCTCACCCGGAACCGGACCCGTATCATCAACGCCGCAATAAGTCGAACGCTTCATCAACGTGCGATCAGCCTGGCCCGTGGGCTTGTGCGCCGCCGGTGCAGGTGTCGATGCTGCGGCGGGCGCGGCTGGTGGCGGCACTTCCTGATCCGGCGCGAGCGACGTCAAAACCTCGGTAACCTCCGGCGGCGGTGCTGCTGCGGCTGCCGGCCCAACTTCTCCACCACCTTCTTCAGCGCGTCGTTTCGCACCAGCCGAAACTTCCTTCAACCTCGCAACTTTTTGCTCGAAAGTCTCACCTGCAACCGGTCCCGTATCTTTCACACCGGAATACGTCGACCGACGGAACAACTGTCGATTCGGATTCTCTCCAAGTTTGTGTCCCGCAGGCTTCGGCACTGCGGCGGGCGCGGCTTTCGCAGCCGGCGTTGCTGCCTTGGGTGCGGCGGCGGGCGCCGCGGGCGCCGCGGCTTTCGCGGGCGCGGGCTTCGCGGCGTGAGCCTCGCCGGTCTCGGTTTCTATCATCACGTAGACGCCGCGCTGTTCGTCTTTTTTGATAACCGGCAGCGTGCCGCCCGCCGCCTGTAACAACGCGGTCAACTCCGCCTCGACAAACCGTACCTGCTTGTTTGGATCGCGCACGTGCCCGAGCGGCGGTCCCATGTAAAACGTGCCGCACGTCTGGCACTTCGATAGAACATCGTCGCCGCGCAAGTGAATCTCAGCCGGTTCTCCGGCCGTTCGCAGTTGCTTCAAGTGACCGTTGCACAACTTTCCCTTTTCGTTTTTCTCGTTGCAAACGGTCTGCGCGTTCGTTATCCGCTTTGGTACGGGGGCTGATGTGACGGTAGACATTTGCCGCCAATTGTACAGCAATCCGTGTTATTTGTGTCTAACGTGGCGAAGGTTCAGTCTCTCATTGGAAACATCTGGCGATTGTTGCCCGCGCGTGTGCGGCGCTGGAGCATGCGACTCACTCACGCGCGCTTCACCGTGACCGCGGGTGCGTTAATCTTCAACGACGCGGGCGAGGTGCTTCTCCTCAAACATCGTTTTCGTGCGGGCAGCGGCTGGGGATTGCCGGGCGGGTTTCTCGAAGCGGGCGAACAACCACTCGAGGCGTTGAAGCGCGAACTGCGTGAAGAGATCGGAGTGGAAGTTGAGACTGCTGAGATTTTTACCGCGCGATCGTTTAGAAAACCGCGACAGGTTGAAGTGTTGTTTCTTTGTCGCATAACTGGTGTGGCGAAACCACGCAACATGGAAGTTGAACGTGCGGAGTGGTTTTCAATCCACTCTTTGCCCGATGGCTTACCGAAAGATCAGCGATTGCTGGTCGAACGGGCTGCGAAAACCGAGTGAATTGATGTATGCTGCGCCAAACCGAAAACAGGAGAACCCGATGGTCCAGCTGATTCCTTCGCAAGATGCTGTGATGCAGATTCTGAAACGCACCGGCG
>DASUPZ010000243.1:0-8796 GCA_036280855.1 Pyrinomonadaceae bacterium
TGTGAACAGGTCTCCAGCGCGGTGTGGAAAGAAGACGAGGCGACGGCTGCGGTAGATCTTCCGATCGCTTACTCCAACGGTGGCTGGACCACGCGCGGGCATTCACTTTCCTTCATCGTCAACCGCGACTAACAACCTGCCAAGTGTAGTTAACAATAGATCCGCATCAGTGTGAGAGAAAGGCATCGGCGGCCGGATCTTGATCACGTTGTGAAATGGCCCATCGGTGCCGAGAAGTATTCCTTCTTCACGCATTCGGTTTGCGATACGGTTAGCTTCGTGAGTTGCAGGCGCGCCGTTCTTGAGCAGCTCGACTCCGAGAAACAGTCCCGAGCCTCGCACGTCAGCAACGATCTCGTGTTGCCGTTGCAGCTCGCGCAAGCCGTTCAGTAACTGTTCACCGACTTCGAGTGCGTGCGACTGGAGGTGTTCTTCCTTAATGACTTCGAGGACCGCGAGGCCGATTGCACACGAAACGTTGTTGCCTCCAAACGTGCTGAAAAACTCCATGCCGTTATCAAATGAATCTGCAATCTCACGCGTTGTGATCACCGCGCCGATCGGATGTCCGTTGCCAATCGGCTTGCCGAGCACGACGATGTCCGGAACGACTCCGTATTTTTCAAACGCCCAGAAGTGCGTTGCGATCCGTCCGTATCCCGTCTGCACCTCGTCGGCGATACACACACCACCCGCCAACCTCACCGCTTCGTAAACCTTCCTGAGATAGTTGTCAGGCAAAACGATTTGTCCCGCAACGCTCGGCATCGACTCGGCGATGAATCCACATAATCTGGTTTGAATCCGTGCCAGCAGATCGATCACGTCCTGCGCGTCGTGCTCTGACTCGGGGAGACGTGCCTTGTGCACCCACGCGGGCGCACCTTCCCCGCCTGGTCCATCATGCTTGTACGGGCTGATGTCGATAAGCGTGGTGGTGTTTCCGTGATACGCGTGATCGAGAACGATCATGTCGCGTGCTTTTGTGTGGGCGCGCGCGAGTCGCAGGGCAAGCTCGTTGGCCTCGCTGCCTGAGTTGACGAAGTAACAAACGCTCAACGGATCGGGTAGCGTCGCCGTCAGACTCTCCGCGTAACGAACGATCAGCTCGCTAAGGTAGCGCGTGTTGGTATTGAGCACTTTCATCTGCTCGTGACCCGCGGCAACCACCTTCGGATGACAATGACCCACGTGAGCGACGTTGTTGTACGCGTCGAGATAACGCCGCCCCTCGTCGTCGAAGAGATACTGCATCTCCCCACGCACGATATTGATCGACCTCTCGTAAGCAATGCTCAGATTGCTGCCGAGCACTCGTTGCCTAACCTCCAAAATCCGTTCTTTCATCCGCGCAGATCCGTGTTCAATAAACGTTCAAGGTTTTCTTGTATCGCCCCCTGACTAACCTGCAGGTACTCATTATCCGGCCGCTGTTTCCCCTGGTGCGCCGCGAGACAAGCACTCATCGCCAACCGCAGCAGCACCAGCGACCAAAGTGCTTCCATTTCATTATCCAACAACGCAAACTCGCTCCTGTAACCATCGATCACTTCTCTCGCCGCCGCAGCAGGATCGGCCTTGCCGAGCACCGCGTAAGCAATCGCAATCGCGAGATTTCCGGCAGTGTAGCTGTAAACCATGTCGCCAAAATCGATGAGTCCGACGATCATCCGTTCCGGATGGACCAGCACGTTGCGGTCGTTCGCATCGCCATGAATGACGCTGCGTCGCAACTCAGTCCTGGGCTCAAACCGGCACTGCTGAATAAGCTCACGCAACTGTGGATCTTCGATCAGGTGCACAAACTCGTCGATGACGCGATTGCCGCTCGCGAGGTCCCAGTGAAAAACACGATGCACGGCTGGATGATCGAAGTCTGTCATCGCGTAGTCCAGCTGGCCCACCTTCCGCCCGAGATCGCGTAACAAGTCGCTTGGTTGCGACTCGACTTCCGCAAGTGGCACTCCATCAAGGTAAGTCACGAGTCGAATGAGATGTCCATTGACCTCGATCATCTCTTCCCCTGACGAGGCGGGTACGAGGCGCTGGCAAAACCAGATTCCTTTTGCCGCTACGTGTTTCAGCACCAGGTTTTGCGCGTCGAGAAATCCCGGATCTTCCTGCGCGTTGGCAATCTTGAGCACGAACTTCGCACCGTCATGATTCGTAAGTAAGAAATTCTGATCGCGCTCGCTGGGCAAAGGCTGCGCAGCGCCGCGAATGTGGAAATGTTTCTCAGCAATTGCGACGGCGGCTTCAACATCAAATGAATGCATAGATGAAATCCTGTAAATCTCGTAAAATCCCGTTCATCCTGTAACATGACGCAACTCATCTCCACAATCGCAATCGCCATGGGCGCGTCGTGGGTTTCAGGCATTAACCTCTACGCGAGCGTCGCTACGCTCGGGCTGCTCGGCCGGTTTGCCGACTTGCAGCTTCCGGGTGAGCTTCAGGTGCTGACGAGCTGGTGGGTGATTGGAGTTGCGATTGGTCTTTACGTGGTCGAGTTTGTCGCAGACAAAGTGCCCTATGTGGATAGCACCTGGGATGTGATTCACACCTTTATTCGAGTTCCCGCAGGAGCAGTGCTGGCCGCGAGTGCGTTCGGCGACTTCGACAAGAGCATCCAGATGATCGCGCTGTTGCTCGGCGGCGGGCTCGCGCTCAGTTCGCACGGCACCAAAGCGGCGACGCGCGCGATGTTGAATGCCAGTCCTGAACCGGTCTCGAATGTGGTCGCGAGTATCGTCGAAGACATCCTGGCCGTGGTTTCGATTATTGCTTCAGTCTTCCTTCCGGTCCTGCTCTTCCTCATTGTCGGCGTGGGTTTAGTGGTATCCTTTCTGGTCTTCAATCGAATTCTTCGATTCCTGCGGCAGGTGGCGAAAAGCATTCGTGGGTGGTTCGCGCCTGCTACGCCATAGGAAAAAGATCGGATTTCACATCTGTGTCATCCGTGGCCCAACTTATCCGGAGGATGCTCAATGCTGCGGTCGACGTTGCTCTTCGCCCTCGCATTTCTAACCGTCTCTATTCCCGTTCAATCACAAACTCCAGACGCCTCGTTCTTCAAAGGCATGCGTTATCGCCTTGTTGGACCAGCACGCGGCGGACGCGTTACGACTGTCACCGGCGTTCCCTCGCAGCCTAAAACGTTCTACATGGGAGTAGCGAGTGGCGGACTGTTTCGCACGACTGACAACGGCGCGACCTGGACCCCGATCACTGACGGCAAAGTTCCCCTCGGCTCGACCGGATGCGTCGCAGTTGCGGATTCCGATCCGAACATTATTTACCTCGGAACCGGATCGGACGGCGTGCGCAGCAATGTCTCGACCGGACGCGGCGTGTACAAATCGACTGACGGCGGCCAAACGTGGAAGTTTTCGGGTCTTTACAACTCCGGTCACATCGGGGCGCTTCGCATTCATCCGACCAATCCCGACATCGTGTGGGTGGCAGCCGGCGGCGACATCTTCAAGCCAAACGACGAACGCGGCGTGTTCAAAACAACTGACGGCGGACAGACGTGGCGGAAAGTCCTGTACGTTTCAGATCAGGTCGGTGCGATGGACGTGGAGTTGCAGCCCGGAAATCCAAACGTCGTTTATGCGTGGATGTCGCGTCTCGAACGTAAGCCGTGGACCATCATCAGCGGCTCGCGCGACGGTGGCTTCTACAAGAGCACTGACGGCGGCGAAAAGTTTACGAAGATCAGCGAGGGGCTTCCGAATGAGTTGATTGGTAAAGGAAACCTCGCCGTTACTAACGCAAATCCGAGTCGCGTTTACGCGCTCATCGAAGCGAAACCCGGCGGCGGCTTTTATCGATCCGAAGATGCGGGGAAAACGTGGGCGCTCATCAACTCGCAGGGCTCGCTGATTCAACGGCCCTTTTACTACACCACGCTCGGCGCCGATCCATCGAATGCAGACGTGGTTTATGCTGGCGCTGAAGGCTTCTTCAAATCCACCGATGCCGGCAAGACGTTTACTTCGATGCGCACACCGCACGGCGACAATCACGACATCTGGATCAATCCCAAGGACAGCCAGATCATGGTCCAGGCAAACGACGGCGGTGCGAATGTTTCAACTGATGGCGGCCGCACGTGGTCGACGCAGATGAATCAGCCGACGGCGGAGATTTACGGCATCTGGGTCGACAACCAGTTTCCCTACAAACTCTATGGCGCGCAGCAGGACAACACTACCTTGATCATTTCGAGCCAGGCGGAACCGTCTTCCACGGCCGACTGGCGCACTGGTCCGGGTTGTGAAACTGGTCCAATCATGCCGCACCCGCTCAATCCGGAGATCGTCTACGGTTCATGCAAAGGCCAGTATGGCGTGATGAATCTCAAGACGGGCCAGGAGAAGAGCTACTGGGTCGGCGGACAGTCGCTGTATGGCAATGCCGCGAGCGATCTCATTTACCGCATGCAGCGCGTGTCGCCTATGGCTACCTCGCCGCACGATCCGGAAGTGTTGTACTACGGCTCGCAGTATGTGCATCGCACGCGCGACAAAGGTGTGACGTGGGAGCGGATCTCGCCCGATCTGACTGCGCGTCCTGAATGTTGCCAGGGCATCAGCGGTGAACCAATCACGCGCGACGTTACGGGCGAAGAGTTTTACAGCACGTTGTATGCGATCGCTGAGTCGCCGCTCGAAAAGGGCGTCATCTGGACAGGCGCAAACGATGGTCCTTTCTATATCACGCGCGACAACGGTAAGAAGTGGACCAACGTAACTCCAAAAGATATCCCGCCGGGCGGGCGCGTGCAATTCATCGAAGCGTCGCCACATCGGAAGGGCTCGGCTTACTATGCTGTCTATCGCTGGCTTCTCGGCGACTATGAGCCTTACATCTATCGCACGGACAACTACGGCCAAACATGGACCAGGATGACGACCGGCGCGAACGGCATTCCGCGCGACTGGCCCACGCGCGTTGTGCGTGAAGATCCGGATCGTGAAGGGCTGCTTTATGCAGGCACTGAGTTTGGAATGTTTATCTCTTTCGACAACGGTTCGCGCTGGCAACCGTTCCAGTTGAACTTACCAAACGTGCCGGTTACCGACATCAAGGTCCATCGCAAAGACCTCGTTGTTTCAACTCAGGGACGGGCAATCTGGATTCTCGACAACCTGACTTCACTTCACCAGCTTTCGTCGCAAGTGAAGCCTTCGGACGTTTACCTGTTTAAGCCACGCGATGGGTATCGCACGAGAGTCGGTCCGGCGAATCTCGGACCAGTCGTCGAGTATTACTTACCTTCAGCGCCGGCCGATGCAGTTGTTATCGAAGTACTCGATGCAAAAGGAAAGGTGCTCAATTCGTATAACAGCGAAACACCTGCATCGCGTGGTGGACGTACCGGAGGTCCCGCGATGCCCGGAGTTGGAACGGCTGGTCCGGAGTCGCAACCTGATCCGGATGCCGCGCCCACGCGCCGGTTTACGCCGCCACCGAGAGTGACCAAAGTCGCAGGGATGAATCGTTTCGCGTGGGACGTTCGTCACCAGGTGGGCGTCACCCTCCCGCCGGGTCAATACCAGGTGCGATTAAAAACCGGGAACGTTAGTTTGACGCAACCTTTGACCGTGCTGATCGATCCGCGTGTTGCGGCTGACGGCGTGACGCTCGCCGATCTGCAGGAACAGTTTGAGCACAACATGCGCATGCGCGAGATGGTGACGGCAGTTAATCAACTTGCGACGCGAGTCAGAGAGGCGCAGAACAAGTTGCGCAACGCGCCGGGCGCTGACGCTGCGGCGATATCGCGTGTGAATGAGCTTGCGGCGAAGTTGCTGACCGAGCCGGTGCGTTACGGAAGGCCCGGACTTCAGGCCCACATCACGTATCTCGCCGGTATGACGTCAAACGTTGACCAGAAGATCGGCCGCGACGCTATCGAGCGTTACCAGGTATTGAAAAAAGAGCTCGACGCGCTGCAAGCAGAAGTTGACCGCGTCATTGGCTCATCAGCATCGACAGTCAGTGGCACTCCAGAGTAATCTTTTGGAGTGCGGCGACCTGGCGCCGCTTTGGTCTTCGATCAGAAATTATCGATATTAAAGCGGCGCCAGGCCGCCGCACTCCATGGTGGTGCTTCTTTCCCCAGCTGTTTAATTCGTAATCCTTCCATCTCCATTCCCCCGTCATGAAACGCCGAACTTTCCTGCAAATGTCGATACCTCTCGCTGCAGCGGCGCTTGCTGTGCCCGGCTGTAAACGAATCGAGGGTTCGATCGAGAAACCAGTTTTGCCGCTCGTCCTGCGAGGTGGAAGAGTTTTCATGAACGGGCGATGGCAAACGACGGACGTGGGCATCGACGACGCCGGCCGGCTGCGGTTTGCGGGCGACCTGCGCGGAACGGAAACCCTCAACGTTAGTGGTCGCGTCGTCTCGCCCGGCTTCATCGACATTCTCGCCGACAACTCGCATTCACCTGAAACCACTTATCAGATTTTCGAGAAGTACAAAGTCGCAGACGGCGTTACGACAGCGTTGCAGATGCATGGTGGCAGCGTTGATTGTGGATCTTACTATCGTCGCTTTTCGCGTCTGCCGCATGTGATCAACTTCGGTGTGTCGACCTTTGTGATGGGCATTCGCGCGCGTTCGGGCGGGCTGCGACAAGTTGAAAAGAACCTCGAAGAAGGAGCCCTCGGCGTTTCACATAGTCTCGAGTATCAACCTGCGCCGTACGCGGAGATGTTGGCGTACGCGAAGCTGGCTAAGAAATACGAGCGGCCTTTGTTTTTGCATCTGCGTTACTCGTCGCGCGAGAAAGAGCTCGACGGAGTGGATGAAGCGATTCGACTCGCGAGAGACAGCGGCGCGCGTGTTCACATCGATCATCTTCATTCGACGGGTGGAACGTTTCACATGGAGCAGGCGCTTGAGAAAATTCGCACGGCGAATGCCCACGGCATGACGATCACCACGTGCATCTATCCGTATTCTTATTGGGCCACCTATCTTTCGAACAACCGCTTTGGCGCGGGTTGGCAACAACGTTATGGACTTACTTATGGCGACTTGAGGATCGTCGGAAGTTCTGAACGACTGACGGCGCGGACGTTTGCACACTATCGAAAGACTTCCGCGCTCGCCGCGGTCCCGGAGGGAACGATGCCTCTGGACAAGACGGTGGACCTCGCGCTCAGAGAAGACTTCTGCATGATTGGATCTGATGGTGGGATTCAGTTTGAGCCGCGGGCGAATTCTCATCCGCGCGGCGCTGGATGTTTTGCCACGGCGATTCGTCACGGGCTCGACATCGGGATGCCGCTGGAGAAGATTCTGGAGAAGATGACGTCCCTTCCGCGCAGCGTGGTCCAACCTGCGTTGCAACAGCGCGGTATCATGGAAGAAGGCGCCACTGCAGATCTGACCGTCTTCGATCCCACAACAATCCGCGGCAACGCGACAGTCGAAAACCCCAATCAATTCTCTTCCGGCATCGACCTCGTGATCGTCGGCGGCAAGATCGCCTTCAAGGACGGCCGTCTTGCTGCCCGCAACGGCGTTGCTATCAAAAATTCCTGATCCGTGCTAATCCGTATCCCCTGATCCGTGTCATCCGTGGCCCAGCTTCTCGAGCGCGTAAGGCAACATCCTCCGCCACCACGGCCAATCGTGATTCACGTCCGCGCCCCAAAGATCGAGCGAATGCGGAATCCCTTTCGCGTGCAGAATCTCCGACAGCGCGCGGCTGCGTTCCGGCGCTTCATAGTTTCCCTGCCCTGACATGATCATGATCGCGTCAGCCTTGCGCAGGAGCGGCAGAAAGTAATCGTCTTCGAGGTTCGAAAGATAATCGACAGGGTTGTTGAAATAGACGTTGTCGTCGTAGTGGTCCTTCAAGTAGGAGCGCACGTCGTAACTTCCGCTCATCGCAATCACTCCGCGAAACAGATCCGGATGTTTGAAATAAGCATTGACTGAAAGAAAAGCGCCGAGGCTCGCGCCGGTCGTCAACGGACGGTTCTCGCCGTCTTTGCAATCTTTGCGGATGAGCGGCAACACCTCATCGGTGATGTAACGATCGTAGCGCGTGAGCAATTCGGCTTTGAGGTTCGGCGGCATCTGTTCGTTCAAAAGACTGTAACGATTGACGCTGTTGATCGAATACGCGCGTAGTTTGCCGGCTTCAATGAACGGCTTTATCGCGTCGACGAGATAGAAGCGCTCGTATTCGAGATAGTCGGCGGCTGCTGTGGGAAACATGAGCAGCGGCGGACCATCGTGGCCATAAGCTACGAGCGGCATTTCGGTGTGAAGGTTTGGGCTAAACCATGCGGTTGTGCGACGTTCCATCGGAGACCTTTCGCGAAGGGGATCAGGGCTGGAAATATTCTCGCAGATCCTTGCGCGGTGCAAGTTTGTGGCCGCGGATGCCGCTGATCCGAGCCGCGGATGGTGGCGTGTGGGTGTAGGTGTGTGGTGTAGTTGAATGTTGGGTGTGAGTGGGGTCGTCTGTGGTTGACGCTCGAAAAGCCTTTTGTTATAAACACGCTTCGCGCCCTGCACATAGTTTGTAGAAGCTATGTGAGGGCGCTTATTCCGCAGTAGCTCAATGGCAGAGCATTCGGCTGTTAACCGAAGGGTTGTAGGTTCGAGTCCTACCTGCGGAGCCATGAATCGGGTAGGAGGCGGAGTTACCTCCGCCGTCCTCCCACACCACCGTACATACGGTTCCGTATACGGCGGTTCACAAAGCAAGCTGGAAGCGTTGGCGTTGTTCCAGCAGTGACAAAAGTCCACAGCGATCAAAGTAGGAT
>DASUPZ010000244.1:0-2821 GCA_036280855.1 Pyrinomonadaceae bacterium
TCGTCCTGGATGCCACGGAAGTCGATCCACATGTGCGAGAGGTGATGAATAAAAAGGGGACCAGCGTAAAGAAACTCATGACCGTAGAGTTTCTTCCACTTGTATGTCCTGGTCCACGCTCCATAACTCTCCGGCGGAAGCGGAAACGTTGGCGACGCAAGACCGAGAACGTACAGGATCAAAGCCTCGGAGTATCCGCTCCAGCGATACCTGATGAATCCTCTTTCGGGTCGCCAGCCGTGTGAGACAGTGAGAGCACCGTTCATTGCCCACTGCCAGTCCGCGCGTCTGTAGAGTGCGTCCGCGAGCTCGCGAATGAGGCGCTCATTCTTTGTGTCGCGATCGAAATAAGCTGCGGCGGTGAGCGCGCCGGCGAGAAGATAAGCGGTATCGATCGTCGAGATCTCGCAATTCCAGACACGACGGCCCGATTTCATGTCGAGGAAGTGATAGTAAAAACCTTTATAGCCAGTCGCGTCTGCGTCCTTTCCCTGCGGTGCGTCATGGAAAAATCGGAGCGTGGTTAACGTTCTTTTTACAGCTTCTGCCCGTGTGAGGTACTTGCGCTCAACCGCAATCGGATACGCCGTGAGTGCAAAACCCACGACCGCAATCGAAGCCGGAGATCCATGCTTCGTGTTGTCAGGAACGAGACCGTTCTCGGGGTTTACCTCATCTGCGAAGTACTTAAAAGTGTCTCTTTCAAGGCGCGCGAGCTCTTCATCTGCCAGCGACGGCTCTAATACTTTCATCCGCGTGATCCGTGTTTGAAGTCGATCGTTACTGCTGCAACCGCGTGGGCCGGCACATTGATCCTGAGAACAATCGTCCCGTCATGAAATTCAAACGACTGCTTCTCAACCTTTAATCGAGACGCCGCTTCGAGCCGTTCGACATCTTTCTCACTTAACTCTTCCGGTTGGCCCATCTCACGCCACAGTCGGTTCGGATTCGCATGCTCTTCATCGATGCGCCGCACGCTCGCGCCGGTTGGTTCGCGCGCGTTATCGAGCCGGATCTCGAGGTGTTCCGTTTCGATCGTATGGCCCGGGGTCGTATGGTTCGTCAACAGAATCGTTACACTCGAATCCTTCTGGACGATCGAACAGTCGACAGTTTCATGCAGTCCATCGACAAGCGAATGCCTGTCGCCCAGATCGTGCAGCAACTCAAACGCGCGATAACTCGGTTTCGGAATACCGTGCAACGTGGACAAACCAAAGCCACCATGAAAAGGCACTGACGGAAACTCGTTCTCTTCAAAGATATCCGAGAAGGTCCAGAAGCTGTAACCGTCAACCAGTCCGGCCGCTTCCATCACGGTCGATGCGATAAACGCCGCCGCGTAAGGCTCGTCGTGCAAGGGATCGTTTGGGTTGGATGACGAGTTCCATTCGGTGTAATAAACCGGGCGCTCCCCCGCGTACATGCGAGTGTTCTGCGCCACCTCACGCATGATCCCGCGCTGGCTCTTGAACAGTTGCAATTCCGTGTCGCCGTCGTTCTCGTAACCATCGTTTGGATAATGATGCGTGGTGATGAAGTCTGCCGGCACTTCGTTGCGATCACAAAAGTCTACAAACTCTTCGATCCATTCACTCTTCGCAGTTGCCGGACCGCCAACCTTGATCGAGGGTGAAACTTTTTTGATAGCCTCGGCGGTATGACGATAAAGACGAAAGTAGTCGCGTTGAGTTCCGGTCCAGAACGTTCTCAGATTCGGCTCGTTCCATACTTCAAACGGCCATTCACTCACTTCCTTCTTACCATAGCGCTCGACGCAGTGTGTCAACAGACGATCGATCAGCGCGCTCCATTGCTTGTAATCTTTCGGCGGCGTCACATTTGCGCGATAGCTGAAAACTGTTCTTTTTCCTGAAGCCAAAACCGTAGGCATGAAGCTCAACTCGACAAAAGGCTTCATCCCGATCGCAAGCAGGAAGTCGAAGATCTGATCCACGTTGAGAAACGAATATACGAGTCGCTTGTTTTTCCGGACGAGGGTGTGCATGTCGTCAGAGAGCAGACCGTGAAAGCGCACGTGACGGAACCCGAGCTCTTCGTGAGCTCGTTTCAGATCGCGCTGCCAGTCGGCGCGCAGCGCCATAGGCGCGTGGTCGCTGCCGACCGTGTGTTCCCAGAAATGCGGGAGTGGAGTTGTTGCTTCCGCCAGATTGCAGAAGAAAGTGAGTCTGCTCACAGCACCTGTCGCAACGCGCGCCGGCTGAATTCGGCTGTCATTCCATAGACCAGGTGAGAAGCCAGTGAATAAACGTGCGTCGAGACTGGATACTCAGTTGGTCCTTTTGAGAGTCCGAGCAATGGTACGCTGACTTCGTCCGCGATCAACCAGAAGGCAGCACCGAATGGAAGACCTGCTGCGGAGGTGACCTGCGGCGAGACTTCTGCAAGCGCGCCATACAAACCACCGCTCACGGTGCCGAAAGCGTAGTGGACTACGGCGCCCGCAGGTTTCTTCTCACTCTCCTGCAATTCGTGATCGAACACTGTGCGCGAGATCACTTTCGCCGTTTCAACAGTTGCATCATCCTGCTCTTTTACGTCTTCATGTTGATCGCCCGTCGAGCCCTGCGCCGGCTGCATGGCTTGCGCGCCGTGGGGTTTCTCTGTGCCTTCGGCGATGCGAGTCCAGGCGGCTTGAAACTGGTTCATGGTCCAGGATGCGACGAGGCCGGCAGCGAGACCGGCCAGCACGCCCTTCGCAATATTTGGATTTCCGTTGTTACGCATTAAAGCGCCTCCTTGGAGTGCGGCGGCCTGGCGCCGCTTTGTTATTGATCGCGCCTGATCGAGTACCAAA
>DASUPZ010000245.1:0-14371 GCA_036280855.1 Pyrinomonadaceae bacterium
TCTCCCCATAGCGTTCGCTCAACAGCAAACTCGCGAAGCCACACGACCACGTCGCACGCAGCCTGCGTGGCCGGCTCCCGCTGCATCCGCGCCTGTGATCGCGTCGCCGGTGTTGACGGCGATCGGCGGTCCTGAACCAACCATTCGCGTAGCACTCACTACCGACGCACGCTCTGCGACGATCTCAACCACGGGCCACCTGATGAATGCGAGTGGTGGCGGCACAAAGCTGCTTGCTCTCGACACGTCGCGTGTTCGAATCGATCCACGGCTTTTATCTCCGTTGCCTGCGACGAGCGACAACGCGGGTTATCGAGTGCTTGCCGGCGGCGCTGCCACTCGTGAAGAGGCGGAAGAGAACGAGAAAGAAATTCAGAAGATCACAAACCTCGACGCACACGCAGCTTTCGATACTGAAACTAAGACGTGGGCCATGTTTGTGGGCGGCAAGCTCTCGCGTGAAGAAGCAGAAGAGTTACGCGTTCGACTTGAAGACGCCGGTATTGCTGCAGCGATCGAGGGACGAGAACCGCAGACGATCGCGCAGAACGCTGCGCCAACAAACAACGTTCGACTGACGTCGCGACCTGCGTTGCCCTTGCGAGAGCTCGTCGCATCTTCTGCGACGGGGAAGATGTTCAGTTCGAGTGCGCCGGTCGCGTTTGCTTCTGACGATGAGAAGGACGCACCCGTGCGTTTCAACGATCGCCCGTACCGCGGACGTATCGAAGTGTTCACAAACCTGCGCGGCACGTTGACTGTAGTTAACGAACTCGGGTTGGAAGATTACGTGCGCGGCGTTGTTGCTAACGAGCTATCGCCCGGCGGCTATCCTGCGCTCGAAGCGCAGAAGGCGCAGGCAATTGCTGCTCGCACTTACGCACTCCGGAACCGCGGGCAGTTTATGGCGCAGGGCTTCGACATCCTGCCAACCACGCGTTCCCAGGTCTATCGCGGGCTCACTTCTGAAAATCCTCTTTCAACGCGGGCGGTTGACGAAACACGCGGCATCATTGCGACTTACCTCGGCGAACCCATAAACGCGCTCTACACCTCGACGTGCGGCGGGCGCACTGAAGACTCTGAAAAGATTTTCAACGATGCCATGCCTTACCTGCGCGCGCGTGAATGCGCGGCGGAGGGTGTTTCGTTCGATCGATTTGTGATCAGGACAACGCGCGAACCGGCAGAGTTGCGCGACGATAGTCATGTTCCGCTTGCGCGAGACATCAGTCTTTTGCTCACACAAAACTTCGGCACGTTGAACGTTTCCGATTCATGGTTGTCTGGCGATGCGACTCCGAGTGAAGTGAGAAACTGGCTTGCGAACGTGGCCCGCGTGGCGCGGCAAACGGCGCCGGTCACCGGCGACGATGTGAACCGGCCACCGGCGTTTGCGACCGCGCTATCAACCGCGGTATTTGGCGAAAGCAGAGCGGGCACCCTCTTGAACGATTCAGACGCTGACTACCTGCTGGCCGTTAAAGATCTGCAGGACGTACCCACGCAGCACCGCGCAGATCTCGCAATGCTTCTGCGTGACGGTTTTTTGTCTGCGTATCCCGATGCGACGCTGCGGCCACGAACGGCGATGTCGCGTGCGCGAGTGCTGCACGCAATCGCGCGCATTCTCGAAGCGCGAAATCTTTTACAGCTTCAGAAAGCGAATGCACGTCCCACCAGCGATGGGCAACTGATTCTTCGCACGTCGAAAGGTAAAGAGCAATCGATCAAAGTCTTGCCCGATGCGTTTCTGTTCCGGCATCTTGGTGAACGCGCGTATCCGGTGTCGTCCGTGGCGCTCGTCGGTGGCGAACCGGTGACTTACCACCTTGCACCGAATGGACATATCGATTTTCTCGAAGTGAAGCCGGCGGCGAATGGTGCGGCAGCAGACCGTTTCTCGCCGTTTACTAATTGGACCAGGGGGATGTCGGTCGCGCAGGTGCAAGCGCGACTCGCGCGCGCAGCAAGAGGAATCGGGTCAATTGTCGATCTGCGTGTGGCGTCGAGAGGCGCATCACATCGCGTTACGGATCTGGAGATTGTCGGGACGAATGGGACTGCGCACGTGCGTGGCGGGCGTATTCGATCGGTGCTGGGTTTACGCGAGCAGTTGTTCGTGATCGATCGTGAGTATGATGAGAGCGGGAAAGTGATTGAGTTTATTTTTGTCGGCCGCGGCTGGGGACATGGAGTTGGGATGTGCCAGGTCGGAGCTTATGGACTCGCGAAACAAGGCTGGTCGGTGGACAAGATTCTCAAAGCGTACTATTCCGGCATCGAGCTCACGAAGATCTATTAGACAGGATTACAGGATTAACAAGATTTACATGATGTCGCGGAACCAGGTGATCGGTGGTCTATTGTTGCTGGCTTTAATCTGGATTGTAATATTGGCTCGTGCATAATCCTGTCATCGCGATTGTCGGACCCACTGCCTCCGGAAAAAGCACACTCGGAATCGAAGTCGCGCTCCAACTCAACGGCGAGATCATCAACTGCGACTCCGTCCAGGTTTACCAGGAAATCCAGATTGCAACTGCCAAGGTCCCGCTCGAAGAACGCAAAGGCATCCCGCATCACCTGATCGATTTCGTCTCTCCCAACACCAACTACACCGCCGGTGAATGGGCACGCGAGGCTGCCAAAAAGATTGAAGAGATCGAAGCGCGGGGTCGCCTTCCACTCCTCGTCGGCGGCACCGGTTTTTATCTCCGGTCGCTGCGGCAACCTTTCTTTGTTAGCCCACCAACGGACGAGTCGCTGCGACGTCGCATCAACCGCATTCGCGAACGGCATGGGCCCGAACACATTCACCGGCTACTCAACCGCATCGATCCGCTCGCCGCACAGCAGTTTTATCCACGCGACTGGCCGCGTGTCCAACGGGCCATCGAAGTCTATTTGCAGACCGGAAAATCGATCGTTGACCAGAAACCCGATCGTCCCGAGCCGCACGAGAGTTCGCGCCGTCTCCGAATCCTCGCCCTGAACCCGCCCCGCGACGAACTCTACCGGCGCATCAACGAACGCACCGAAGCACACTTCGCGGCGGGGCTCGTCGAAGAGGTTCAAGCCTTGTTGGCCCGTAACTTCTCGTCTTCGTCAAATGCGCTCGGAGCACACGGTTATCGCCGCGTGGTCGAATATCTAGAGGGTTGGCGTGACCTGGAGAGCGCTGTCGAACAGACCAAACTGGACGTGCGTCATTACGCCAAACGGCAATTGACATGGTTTCGCCATGAAGCCGATGTGGAGTGGTTTGACGGTTTTGGTGAGGAAAACGCCGTTTTGCAATCGGTTCTGGAAGCTATTGCCGCTGGTCCGCAGTTCAAATAATCATCTTTCTCTAACATCTCCTCGTATCTCTTGTCAGGCAAAGATCGGTGTTGTAATCTCATTGCATCCGCACGCTTTATAAAATCACCCCCGGGTTCAAAACATGTCGGACGGCAAACAAGCACCACAAAACATTCAGGACGCCTTTCTCAACACGGTGCGCCGCGAGAAGACATCTGTGGTCGTCTACCTCGTGAGCGGGACCAAACTAACCGGGCGAATCAGGAGTTTCGATAAGTTTTCAGTGCTGCTCGAATCTGGCAGCCAGGAACAACTGATCTTCAAGCACGCCATCTCCACCATCTCACAGGCGAAGCGTCAGACGGGCGAGCTACATAACCAGCCCGCGACCGAAACAACCCCGAGAAACGTTCGCGGTCACGACTCGCCTGAGGCGTGACATTCGATTACACTCTCGCCCGCAAGAAAGCACCTAATTATCAGGGGATAAGATTGCCTGGAACTTTCATTACCTTCGAGGGTATCGACGGCAGTGGGAAGTCGACTCAGTTGCGCCTACTCGGCAACTTCCTGCGGGCCAATGGTTGCGACGCTTTACTGACGCGCGAGCCCGGCGGGACAACGCTGGGCCTGCGATTGCGAGCAGCATTGCTCGATGCGACGGAGGAAGTCGATCCATTGACCGAGTTGCTGGTGTTCGCTGCGGATCGTGCGCAACACGTGCGTCGGCTGGTGCGACCGGCGCTGGAAGCCGGCAGGCTCGTGATCTCAGATCGTTACGCGGATGCCACAGTGGCCTACCAGGGTGCGGGACGAGGTTTTTCGTCTGAACTAATCTCGCAGATCGTTTATCTCGCTACCGAGGGTCTCAAACCTGACCTGACGCTGCTTTTCGATCTTCCGATCGAAGAGTCGAGCATTCGCACTGCCCGGCGTTCCACCAGCAAAACTTCGACGAGGATCTCGCGCGATCGTTTGGACATCGAGAAGGCGGACTTTCACGCACGCGTGCGTGACGCATATTTGCAGATCGCACTTGCTGAGCCGGAACGCGTGAAGTTAATCGACACGAGTGGTCCAGTGGAAGAGACGCAGGAGCACCTGAAGCAGATCATCGTTCCGTATCTTCAAAGCAGGGGCCACATGGCCATGAAATATGTTTGACGAGCTGACGGGAAACGCACGAGTTAAAGCAGTGTTGAAGCGGATGCTGGTCACGGGCCGGCTGCCGGGTGCACTGCTGTTTACAGGCGAAGAAGGTATCGGCAAGAAACTTTTTGCACTCGAGATCGCACGCGCGTTGAATTGTCGTTCGCCGAAAGACAACGAAGCATGCGGCGTCTGTCCGCCGTGTGTGCGTATTTTCAAGTTGAACTACCCGCAACGCGAAGATGCGGAAGAGTGGACGCAGATAATCTGGACCGACCATCCCGATGTTGGTTTGGTCGTTGCTCCTAAACGCGTGTTACGTGTCGAGCAGATGCGGCAGATTGAAAAAGAGGCGAACTTCAGGCCATTCGAAGGCAAGGCGCGGGTTTTTCTGATCGACGATGCCGACAAGCTCAACGATGCGTCAGCGAACGCCCTCTTGAAAGTGCTAGAGGAACCTCCGAAGACATCTTATCTGATCCTGATAACCGCACGTCCGGCGATGTTGTTGCCGACGATCCTTTCACGTTGCCAGATGATCCGGTTTTCACCTTTGACACCCGACGAGATCGAGAGTCATCTGCTCAAAAACAAACTCGTCGATGCAAAGACAGCACGACTGCGCGCGCGCGCTGCGGGCGGAAGCATGGGCCGGGCGTTGTCGGGCGATCTCGTGACGTTCACGTCGCAACGCAAAGCCATGCTCAAGGTGCTCAACGCTCTTGTCGTCAGCCAGGATCGTTCACAGCTTCTGCGATCGGCAGAACAGCTCAACGAAGCTCAGTACAAAGAGGAGTTTGAAGAACGTCTGAACGTGCTCGAAACGTTGATTCGCGATGCGTGGATGTTGTCGCTTGGCGTTGAGTCGCGGCAGTTGGTGAATGAGGATTTACTTGAAGAACTGACGGAGATTAGCCGGAAGATCGATCCGAGCCGTGCCGGGGATTGGATACTTCAGATCGAAGATCTGCGCGAGCAATTAATCGTGAACGTGAATCGCAAGATTACGACTGATGCGCTGTTTTTGGTGATGGCGGGTGACGTTGCGGCTCAGAAGCGCCCGAAGGTGAGGTAAAACCGGAACACGGATCACACGGATCTTACCGAACGATCTGTACTAACTCTTCTTCCTGATCCGTGTTCATCTGCGTCGATCCGCGGCGAATATCTTCCAGCAGTTTCTCGGTTTCCATCACGAAAGCGTCGACGATGTTTTCACCCGCGACCTTCCGCATCGGCACCCCATCTTTGAAGATCATCCCAACACCGCGGCCAAACGTGATTCCGAGTTGTGAGTCGTGAGCCTCGCCTGGTCCATTCACAGCACAACCCATCACCGACAGGTGTAACGGCTCTTCGATGTGGGCCAACCGGCGCTCGATCTCGGTAACGATACCGACAAAGTTGTCGACGTCGAGACGGCCGCACGTCGGACAGGCCACAACCGTCACTCCACGTGTTCGCAGTCCGAGAGACTTCACGATTTCCCACGCCACTCGCACTTCTTCCTGCGGTTCCGCGGCAAGCGAGACCCGGATCGTGTCGCCGATCCCTTCGTAAAGCAGGATTCCAAGTCCGATTGACGATTTCACCGTGCCGCTGAACGACGTGCCCGCCTCAGTCACACCGAGGTGAAACGGATAATCGACTTTCTCCGCGAGCAAACGATAGGCAGCAACCGTGCGATGAACATCGGAAGCTTTCAGCGAGATAATGATGTCAGTGAAATCGAGGTCTTCGAGGATCTGAATGTGGCGCAACGCGGATTCGACCATCGCCTCGGGAGTCGCAGTCCCATACTTCTTCAGCAGATCTTTTTCGAGCGAACCTCCGTTCACGCCGATGCGGATCGGGACTTTCTGCGCCTGCGCCGCACGCACCACTTCGCGCACGCGCTCGTGAGCACCGATATTGCCGGGATTCAAACGCAGCTTATCAATACCTGCGTCGAGCGCCATCAACGCGAGCTTGTAGTGGAAATGAATATCGGCGACGAGTGGAACGTCAGGCACTCGCTTTCGAATTTCTTTCAAAGCGACGGCCGCATCATTGTCCGGAACGGCGAGCCTGACGATCTCACAACCGGCGCGCATCATCTCTTCGATCTGCGCGACTGTAGCGCCCACGTCCGACGTGTCAGTCTTGGTCATCGACTGAATCGCGACGGGGGCGCCACCACCAATCTGAATGTGTTTGATTTGAACTGCCCGCGATTTCCGCATGCTGCTATTTTGCCGGAGCAGTCGCATCCGGCGGCTTCGCCGGTTCACGATTGCCGATCATCTTCACGACGTCGTTGGTGATTACGAAAACCATCAACAACAACACCATTACGAATCCCACTTGCTGAATACGATCGCGAACAGCCGCGGAGATCGAAAGGCCGATGAGAGCCAGGAGTCCTTCAAGCAGAAGGAGGAAGATGGCGCCGCCGTCCAACACTGGAATCGGCAGCAGGTTAAAGATACCGAGGTTCAGGCTGAGAAAACCGAGCATCCCAAAGACTCCGCCCCAGCCGAGCGATTCAACCGAGCTTTCCGCAGCCTTGTAGATTCCAATCGGACCGGAAAGCGTGTTTCGCACCGATCGCTGGCCCGTGAAAACCTGGCCAAGAGCCTTTGCCGTGAGACTCAGGATCTGAATGTTTGTTTCGTAGGCATACTTTCCAGCCGATCCGATGCCGGCTTCTTGAAGTGGATATTTTTCACCGACAGTGACGCCCAACTTGCCTTCCATACGTCGAGCAGGCGTGTTGAGCTGGACTGTCTGGCCATTACGTTCGACAGTAATCGGGATTTGCTGGTCCGGATGATCGCGAATGTACTCAGTTACCTGCGCCGAACTCTTTACGTCCTCGCCGCCGATGGTCAGAAGGCGATCACCTAATTTCAGACCAGTTTCCTCTGCGGGCGATCCCACGCCAATCGCAGCAACCAGAACCGGCAGTCCACCATAGTCAGGAATGAAATCAAGCGTTCCTGCCGCCTCACCGTTTTCAACGCGGGTGGTTGGCGTAATGGTTAAAGGCACCATTGAACCATTGCGATTAACAACCATCGGCAATGGGCGTCCCGGCGAAAGCAGCGCCTCCCCACTGATTGAATCCCACGTCGGATTATCGTTGCCGTGGAAGGAGACGATTCGATCGCCCGGCTGTAATCCGGCTTTAGCAGCAGCGCCCTCGGAGCGAACGTAGTAGACCACCGGCTGCGGTGTTACCGGAACTCCGTACATGAGCGCGGCCGCAAATGGAATCGCAAGGGCCGTCAGAACGTTCATGACAGGACCGGCGAGAGCGACGAGTATTCGCTGCCATCTGGGCCGGAGATTAAACATCTGTTCGGGCGGAATATCCGGCGCGCTCGCGCCTTCGAGTGGCGCGTTTGACTCATCGCCGCCGAGCTTTACGTATCCACCGAGTGGAATAGCCGAAACGCGATAGTCCGTTTCGCCCCACTTCTTTCCGAACAGGCGAGGTCCAAAACCCACGGAGAACGTTTCTACGCGAATTTTAAAAAGCTTGGCAACGATGAAATGGCCGAATTCGTGAAGAACAACCGCGGAACCGAGTATGAAAATGAAAGCAAGCGGAACTATTAAATAACTCATTTAACCCCTTTTTCTTGGGTTTTAATTCTGTAAATCGTGCTAATCCTGCAATCCTGTCAAATGAATCCTGTGAATCACCTTAGAATCAACACCCCAAGCCGGGGTTGCACACGGAGTTTACCGTTAAACGGCTGCTTTCGCTAGCTTTTCAATGGCCGCCTGGGCCGCAAAACGGGCCTCGCGATCCGCCGCGAGAATCGTTTCAATGTCCTCCGCAGGTTTATTCGCATGTTCGTTCATCACGGTTTCAATAACCTGGGGAATTTCCGTCAAACAGATTCGTTCGTGGATAAAAGCGTCGACTGCCTCCTCGTTCGCCGCGTTCATCGCCGCCGGAAGGGTGCCGCCTTCAGCGAGAGCCCGATACGCAAGGCTTATGCATGGAAAACGGTCAAGATCGGGAGCCTCGAAGTGCAATCCGGAAACTGCCGTCAGATCGAGAGGCGGCAACTGGCACTCATGGCGCTCGGGATACGTGAGGGCATACTGAATAGCATGACGCATGTCCGTGACGCCCATTTGCGCTATCACGGAGCCATCAACCATCTCGATCATCGAATGCACCACTGATTCGGGATGAACGATTATGTCGATCTCGTGAGGTCCAAACCCAAACAGCCAGTGAGCTTCGATGACTTCCAAACCCTTGTTCATCAACGTCGCGGAATCGATCGTGATCTTCGCACCCATGTTCCACGTCGGGTGTTTCATAGCTTCCGACACGCTCGCGAGTTTCATTTCGTCTTTGTTCTTGGTGCGAAATGGTCCGCCGGAAGCAGTCAAAATGATCCGGCGCACTTCCTCGCGTCGTTCGCCTCGCAAACACTGGTGCAGCGCGTTGTGCTCAGAATCGACCGGCAACAGCTCCGCTCCGGACTTTCTCGCGGCCTGAGTCATCAACTCCCCCGCCATCACGAGCGTTTCTTTATTGGCAAGTGCGACACGCTTTCCCATCTCAAGGGCTTTGAGTGTCGGCAGAAAACCGATGGCGCCGACGGTTGCGGAGATCACGCACTCGGCTTGTGGATGCGTAGCGACTTCGACGAGTCCGGCCTCGCCGGTGACAATACGTGGCAGGTCGATATCGCGCGCGAACAACATCGCGCGCAGGTCGTGTGCGGCAGTTTCGTTATTGACTGAAACAACTTCCGGCAGGTGTGCGGCGATTTGATCCGCGAGCCGTTCGACATTCGTGCCGGCCGCAAGCGCAACGACACGCATGCCACTCGTCGTCAGCGATTCGATAACGCGAAGACTATTGCAGCCAATAGATCCGGTTGAGCCGAGTATTGCGACCCCTGAACTATGCATTGATACTTCGGTCATGCAATCAATCGGGGGACGAATACCTTTGTGTCGTAGGGGTCCAGGAGGTTTATCGTTTCACCTGACGCGTTGACGTATGAGGCTGATGTCACGCGCCATCTGCCGCCGCTTACCAGGAGAAGGTGAACAGACGCGTTCACAGTTTGTCGTTCACCGATCACTTTCAAATTCAACCTTGCCTCGCCGCCACCGCTTTCCATGTTGACGGTGCCGGTGACGATGCTGCCAAACTCTTTTACTTCTCCGATCTCGGCCTTCAACTTGTCGTCGCTGCGGAGAAACTGCCGCGCCTGCTCGGCGGCATTGCTGTTTCCCAGCTGGTAAAACACGAAGCCGACTATTCCGCCAACGAAAAGAACGACCAGAAAACCAAGCACGACGACCACGCTCAAAACTATCAAAACGATTTTCTTCGTCGTCATCGGCTTTCTTCTTTAGCGATTGCTGTGGAAGTAAAAGCTTGCAAAATAGTAGATGAGTGGCGCATTGAAGAGCAAGCTATCGAGTCGATCGAGTAAACCACCATGGCCGGGCAAGAGGTTCGCCGCATCTTTTGCGCCTGCGCCGCGCTTCAACGCGCTTTCGGCGAGATCGCCGAACATCCCCAGTACCGTCATCACCGCTGCAAGCGGCAGGATGAACTTTAGCGGTAGTTCACGAAAGAACCAGAAGTGGGCCAACGCGCCCATGGCGAGTGCCGCGAGAATCCCACCGGCAACGCCTTCCCATGTTTTACCGGGACTGATCGAGGGCGCGAGTTTATGTTTGCCGAGGGCGCGACCGATGTAGTAAGCGCCCGCGTCAGCTCCCATCAGCACCATAAAGAAAAACGAGAGCAGGTGTGCGGACAACGTTGGTTCAAAGCCGGTGCGAATGGCGATCAGATGACTGCCGAGAAAAGGAATGTAGAGCACGCCGAGGATCGTGGCGCCGACCGAAGCGATCATCTTGTCGAATGGCCCACCGCGCATTGTAAAAGCGATCATCGTGCCTGCTATCAGCACGATAATCACGAACTGGACCGCCAGCACGTACACCGCCGAATCTCTTTGCACTGCGATCGTCACGATTGCTGCACCCGCGAGATAGCCGGCGGCAGGATCGGGTCGTAGCTGGAGTTTTTTGGCGAGCAGGTAAAACTCCCAGAGACCGAGAACCATCGCGGCCGCCGCGAGCAGGATAAACAACCACCATAACCAGGAGATGAGAATGGATGCGATCAGGAAAGGTAGAACAATGACCGCTGTGATCAGTCTGTTCATTTAATAGGTCCTATTGGTCCAATGGGACCTATTTTTTATTAGCCACCAATTGCAGTCCTCCAAAACGCCTGTCTCTTCTCTGGTAATCGACTACAGCTTCGAGCAGGTGTACGCGTCTGAAGTCGGGCCAGAGAGTTTCCGTTACATAGATCTCGCTGTAAGCACTCTGCCACAGTAAAAAGTTTGAGATTCTCAACTCGCCGCTCGTGCGGACGAGGAGATCGAGCTCGGGCAAGTTTCGGGTGTAGAGCTCGTTGGCGATGCGTTCCTCTGTGAGTTCGTCAGGTCGGCTGCCTTCGTCGAGCAAACGTCTGACTGCCGCGCGTGCGGCATCGACGATCTCGGCGCGCCCGCCGTAGTTGAGTGCCACACTCAGGATCATGCCTTTGTTTCTCGCGGTCTGTTCGTGTGCGCGCGCGATCTCGTTGCGCACGTTTTCCGGGAGGGCGCCGATGCGGCCGATGGTTTGAAACTTGATGCCCTGGCGATCGATCGAGTCGAGTTCGAGGCGCAGGTATTTACGCAGCATGCGCATCAACGCGTCGACTTCGTAACGCGGGCGTTTCCAGTTTTCGGTGGAGAATGCGTAGAGGGTCAAAGCGCCCAAACCGAGGCGCGCGCCCGTGTCGACGGCGGCGCGAACGGCTTCGACACCGGCGCGGTGGCCGGCGATGCGCGGCTGGCCGCGCTGTGCGGCCCAGCGTCCGTTGCCGTCCATGATGATGGCGATGTGTCGCGGGAGACGGTCCCAGGCGATGGAGGCAAGCAGCGCCTCGTCTCGGGATCCTTTTTGAACTACGCCTGCGAAATCGGAGAGCATAGGATTACCGAATTATAGGTCGTATAGGTCCTATAGGACCTATTTTATTCATAGCGAACCGAGAGCAAAGTAAGACCGCAAGCCGGCGCCGTCACCGATGCCATCGGCCTCACACCTGTTTCAAGCGCCTCACGAACCGCATCCGCGTCCAGTTCACCGCGTCCAAGCGCCATCAGCGTTCCGGCGATCGCTCGCACCATGTAACGCAAAAATCCTTCAGCGCTCACATGAATCTCGAGCAACGAATCGCGCAAACGCTCGTCAGCGCGCTCGCTAATCTCCAGCCGCGTGACTGTTCTCACGCGATCTTCAACGTCCGACTGCGCCGCCGAAAACGCGGTGAAATCATGCTTTCCCAAAAACAACTCCGCCGCGGTTTTCATGTTTTCGAGATCGAGCTTCCGCGCGTCCTGATGAACATAACGCGACCAGAACGGCGAGACCACAGGTCCATTCACGATGCGATAAACGTATGTCTTTTCGAGTGCAGAATAGCGAGCGTGAAAATCGCTACTCGCGGCTTCGACTTCCAGAACTCTAACGTCTTTGCCCGTATTCGCATTAACCGCGGACCGGAGCTTTGTCGTCGAGATCTCCCGTTGAATCTCAACGCTCGCCACCTGACCTTCGGCGTGAACACCTGCATCCGTCCGCCCCGAACCATGAACGTTCACGCTCCGGCCGTCGATCAGCGACAAAGCGTTCGTCAACTCACCCTGAACAGTTCTTAAACCCTCCTGGATCTGCCAGCCATGAAACTCTGTCCCGTCATACTGAATCAACAGCTTATAGTTCATTAGAAGAAGTTCAGCGTTCACCGTTCAGAGTTCAACCTTTAGGTTGCGATCGTAGTCTCCCAACCGTACAAGCTAAAGCTTGAACTCTGAACGCCGGCTGCCGGGTTTTACGGCCGGATCACCCAGTTTGCACGCGTCACAAACCGCAGGCTCAACCGACAAAACTTTCAACGACGCCAACGCCATTCGCGGTACATTCACGTCCGCACTGCCACCCGATCGATCGATTATCGACGCTGCTGCAACAACGTTTGCGCCAGCCTGTTGCAGCGCTTCGATCGTCTCGCGAGTCGAACCTCCAGTCGTGATTACATCCTCAACTACAAGCGTCTTTTCACCCGGCGAAACACTGAACCCGCGCCGCAGCGTCATCTCTCCACCCTGTCGCTCGGTCCAAATAAACCTCGCACCCAACGCGCGCGCCACTTCGTGACCAATCACGATCCCGCCAATCGCCGGCGACGCCACCAACTGAATCCCATCGTCGCGATACTTCTCGGCAATCACACGTCCGAAGCTCTCCGCTTTTTCCGGGAACTGAAGCACAAGCGCACACTGCAAATAGACCGTGCTATGCAAACCGCTCGTGAGTTGAAAATGGCCTTCGAGCAACGCCCCGGCCTTTCTGAATTCATCAATCACTTGTTCAGCGTTCAACGTCCTACCTCGTTAAGCATCGTTAAGCGTGCTACAATCCCTGCCGAATGCTGCCTTATCCGAATTTAGTTTCTGATTCCACTCTCGTACAGGACACAATCGACCTTTTAGCCGAATCCGGCGGACGCGCGCCCGCGTCAGAGATCGTCGACGCCGTTTTCAAACTCTCCCACATCGATGACGAGCTCGCTGGTCTACTCGTAGCCGATCTGATCAGAAACGACCGCCGTTTCAAAATCTGCGACAACAATACTGTCGAACTGCTCAAAGACGATAGTAATTCGCGTCTACTCAAAGAGCTCGACTTCGTCGTCGTCGACGTTGAAGCCACTGGCGCGAAGACGCCGCCCAACCGGCTGATCGAACTCGGCGCCTATCGCATTCGCGGTGGACGAATAGTCGACAAGTTTCTGCGGCTCGTCAATCCGGAGATACCGATTCCGCGCTTCGTTGCCGCACTCACGGGGATCTCAAACGACATGGTCCGCAACGCTCCGGTGTTTGCAGAAGTCGCGCCGCAGTGGCTGGATTTCGTGAGCGACTCGGTGCTCGTGGCCCACAACGCGCCGTTTGATACGAGCTTTTTGAATCACGAAATCTCGCGAGTTTATCCCGGCCATCGCATGGTCAACCCGCATCTTTGCACCGTCAGACTATCGCGACGCGCGTTTCCGGAGCTCCTCAATCACCGGCTCGATACCATCGCAAGTCGCTTCTCGATTCCGATCATCAGCCGTCATCGTGCCGGCAGTGATGCACACGCCACCGCGGAAATCTTCATCCGGATACTCACGGAACTCGAAGAAACCCACGGCATCAAAGATCTCGCGGGCGCGAGGAGGTTTGAATTCCCTGCTCAGACTGCAGACTCTTGCTGATCAGATAAAACTGACCGTTTGCGTCTCTGCTTCACAATCACAAACAGCACAATCCCTGCGACGAGTCCGAGACCAATCCACGGATAATACTTCGCCAGAATCACCTTCGCTTCTGCTCCATAACGCACCGCGAAGTAGCCCTCGAGCAGAAAACGAAAACCACGTCCGACTATGATCGCGAGCATGAACCGCACCAGGCTGAACCTGAACACGCCCGCGGAAACCACGAACAATTTGAACGGAAACGGCGGCGGCAGCAGAGTCGCCACCAGCACGGCCATCATGTCGTATCGCTCGATGAGGTTTTTAACTCGCGCCTGCTTCTTTTCTGAGAACCTGTTCAACGCACGAGCGCCTGCGCGCCGCGAAATCAGATAAAGAATCAAACATCCGAGCGCCGAGCCGCTGGTCGCCATGAACGCGTACAGCAACATCCAGCTCGGATACGTAGCCGAGAGCAGCAGCATCAACGCATCGACACTGCTCGGTAGCGGCACGAACGTTGAATCGAGCAGGGCGACGATGAAGAGACCAAACGCGCCAAACGTGATCAGGTATTCAGAAAGACGT
>DASUPZ010000246.1:0-4313 GCA_036280855.1 Pyrinomonadaceae bacterium
GACCTTGCTTACATCATCTACACCTCGGGCACGACCGGAACGCCCAAAGGTGTAATGATCGATCATGGAAATCTTACGAATTCACTTCTCGCGAGTCAGATTCATTTCGGAATTAACGCCGGTGATGTGTTCCCCTGCGTAGCCTCGTTCTCCTTCGACATCTCCATCTTCGAGCTGTTCAGTCCACTGCTCACCGGCGGCACCACGCATTTGATCTGCAAGCAGGATGTGCTGGACCAGGAGAAGTTTGCACAACTGCTGGAAGACGCCACGTTCGTGCACCTGCTGCCGGCGGTAATGTCTAACTTTCTTGATTTCGTCAAAGAGAAAGGGATTGAGGATCACTACCGTGTTCGCAAGCTATTCGTCGGCGGCGACGTGGTTACCGCGGAACTCATGAAGAAGATGAAAGCAGTGTTTCCGTTTGCCCAGCGCTACATCGGATATGGACCAACGGAAGGCACCATCATGTGCACAAATTACAAGTTGGCGCATGATGAGACCGTGCCGGGCGACATCATCGGCAAGCCGCTTGCCAACATGAGCGTGCGCCTTTACGACAAGCATGGACAACTGGCGCCAATCGGTCTGGCGGGCGAGATATACCTTGGCGGCCAGAGCGTTGCGCGCGGTTATTTAGGACGTCCTGAACTGACGGCAGAGAAGTTTGTGGTTATCGACGGCGAGCGGTTTTACCGCACCGGCGACCTGGCGCGCTATCTCGAAGACGGAAATCTCGAGTTTATCGGGCGTGTTGACCAGCAGGTAAAGATTCGCGGCTATCGTATCGAAGCCGGCGAGATCGAAGCGAAGCTCAACGAGCACAACGGCGTCAAAGAGTGTGTGGTAATCGCGCGCGCTGACAGGCAGGGAGAAAAGCAGCTCGTGGCCTACGTGGTCCCTGCAAATGGTCGCGTCGCAAACCCGAACGGACAGAGCGCGCAGGAAGCGGCTGACGATGAGATTCAGCTATGGCCGTCGATCGGAGAGTTTTTCGTCTTTGATGAATTGATCTACTACGGATTGACTAGTGACGAAGAACGAAACCGCAGCTACAAAGTCGCAATCGAAAGGGCCGTAAAGGACAAGATAGTCGTTGACATCGGCACCGGTCGCGATGCGATCCAGGCGAGGTTTTGCGCAGAGGCCGGCGCGAAAAGAGTGTATGCGATAGATATCGTCGAGGAGTCGTATCGCGCCGCTAAGGAACGCGTTCGAGAACTGGGACTGGAAGACCGAATCATCGTCCTGCACGGCGATGCGACGAAAATTGAGTTACCGGAAAAAGCGGATGTCAGTGTCTCGGAAGTAGTGGAGACCATTGGCGGAGCACAGGGCGCCGCACACATCATCAACAAATCGAGAGGACTGCTTAAAGACAACGCGGTCGTAATTCCGGAGAGAAGTGTTACTAAGATTGCAGCCGTCTCTTTGCCGGATGAGCTGTTGCAGAATCCGAGTTTCACCAGTACGGCAGCCCACTACGTCGAGCAGATCTTTGCTCAGACCGGATACAAATTCGATCTCAGGTTGTGCATCAAGAATTTCCCTTCGTCACACATCTTCTCAACCGATGGCGTGTTTGAAGATCTCGACTTTCAACAACATGCCGAGCAGAACTTTTGCCGTCATGAAGAGCTCGTTATCACCCAGAATGGCACCGTCAACGGCTTTCTCCTCTGGCTGAATCTATTTACCGCCGCGGACGAAGTCATCGACATCATGCAAGGCAAGTCGTCCTGGTTTCCGGTTTACTTTCCAGTCTTTCATCCGGGTATTGAAGTGTCATCGGGCGACGTTATCAAGCTGGTTTGTCGCGGATCCGTCTGCGAAAACGGGCTTAACCCCGATTACTTCATCGAAGGCACGGTAATCCGTCAAAACGGTGAGACCATCAACTTCAAGCACGACTCGTTTCACCATCGCCCCAATTATCGAACGTCGCCATATCACGCACAATTATTTGCGAGCGACACCATTCCCGTGCGTGAAGAACACGAGCACGTTGACGCCAACCAGTTGCGTGCACATCTCCAGAAGTCTTTGCCCGATTACATGATTCCCGCGTCGTTTGTGATGCTGGAAAATTTCCCGCTAACAACCAACGGTAAGGTTGATCGGAAAGCGTTGCCCGAGCCGGAGTCTGTGGTCGCCGTCACGACGGAATTCGCTGAGCCGCAAACGCTTGTCCAGGAAATGCTCGTCGCAACCTGGATCGCGGTGTTGAAGGTGGCGCGAGTTGGCATCAACGACAATTTCTTCGAGTTGGGCGGACACTCGTTACTGGCTACTCAGGTGATCTCGCGCATTCGCGAGAGCTTCCAACTCGAGATACCGCTGCGAGCGATTTTCGAGGCCCAAACGATCGCCGAGTTGAGTGAATGGATTGAGGCCGAGCTGAAATCCGAGCACGGCACCAGCGCTCCGCCGATCACCATCGTGTCGCGCGATGAACCGCTGCCACTCTCTTTTGCGCAACAGCGGCTTTGGTTCCTGGACCAGCTCGAACCTACCAGCGTTGCCTACAACATGCCGGCAGTTTTGCGTCTCGTTGGTCCATTGCAAGTCGAAGTCTTTGAGAAAAGCTTACGAGATCTCATCCGGCGGCACGAGTCGTTGCGCACACGCTTTGTGTTGAAGGACGGACAGGGCAGACAGGAAATCTGCGACCCGTATCCATTAGAAGTGCCGGTTATAGATCTGACGCCATTTCCGGCCGGCGAGCGAGAAACGGAAGTCGCGCGGCTGGCTCTCGAAGAGGCGCAGACTCCCTTCGATCTGAGCCAGGTGCCGCAGATGCGAGTCAAGGTGTTGCGGCTGGACGAGCAAGAGCACGTGGTGTTGTTTACGATGCACCACATTATCGGCGACGGTTGGTCGTTCACGGTCCTGACAAGGGAACTCGGCATTCTCTACGATGCTTTCAGCCGGGGCGAGGCTTCACCGCTTCCCGAACTCACGATTCAGTATGCCGACTTTGCGACGTGGCAGAGAGGCTGGCTTCAGGGTGAGGCACTGGAGCAGCAACTGAATTACTGGCGGAAGCAACTGGCGGATATTCCCGATCAACTCGAGCTGCCGCTGGACAGACCACGTCCGGCAGTACAGAGCTTCCGCGGTGCGACGGAATCAATCACGCTCAGTCGCGAGACAACGGAAAAGTTGCGAGCGCTGAGTTACCGGCAAGGCAGCACAATCTACATGTGCCTGCTCGCAATCTTTCAAACGCTTTTGTATCGCTATTCCGGCCAAACCGACATCGTCACGGGCAGTCCGATAGCCAACCGTAACCGCAGTGAGATCGAAGGGCTGATCGGGTTCTTTGTGAACGCGCTCGTGTTGCGAACCAAAGTCGATGGCGACGCGACTGTGCGACAGATGATTGGGCGCGTGCGCGAGGTTTGCCTGGGAGCGTATGCGCATCAGGATGTGCCTTTCGAGCAATTGGTTGAAGAGCTGCAGCCTGAGCGAGATCTGGGCCGCCAGCCGTTGTTCCAGGTGATGTTTATCCTGCAGAACCTGCCGCAGGAAATCTCCGTCTCGACCGGACTGGCGATCAAACCGGTCGAAGTTGAAAGCACGACTGCAAAGTTTGATCTCAGCTTCTTCTGGGCGGAAGCCGAATCGCTGATGGGAACGATCGAGTACAACACGGATCTGTTTGACCGGTCGACCATCGTGCGGATGCTGGGCCACTTCGAGAGATTGCTCGAAGCGGCTGTAGCTAATCCGGATCAGAAACTGTCTGAGCTGCCGTTGCTGGGCGAAGGCGAGCGCCGCCAACTCCTACGCGATTCTAATTCTGAGCCGGAGCGATATGGGGCGGATGTATGTTTGCAGGACCTGTTTGAAAAGGCGGTGGACCTCAGACCCGATGCCGTGGCCCTGACGTTCGAAGATCAGAACGTCACTTATGCCGAGTTGAATCGCCGCGCCAACCAGCTCGCACACCGTCTCATGCGATTGGGCATTGGCCCGGATAGTTTATGCGGCGTCCTGATGGAGCGTTCCGTTGAAATCATCGTGAGTGTGCTGGGCATACTCAAGGCGGGTGGAGCTTACGTGCCGTTGGATCCGACGTATCCGCGTGAGCGTCTGGCTTTCATGCTCGAGGATGCGCAACTGTCGATTCTCCTGACGCAGGAGAAATTGGCTGGACTCTTGCCCGAGCTCGCGGTCACGACTCTCCGGCTGGATGTTGATTGGGCAGACGAAATCGCAAACGAGCCGGAAGATAATCCGGTACAAATCGGAACTCCTGAAAACCTCGCGTACGTGATCTACACGTCCGGCTCCACGGGTAAACCAAAAGG
>DASUPZ010000247.1:0-4752 GCA_036280855.1 Pyrinomonadaceae bacterium
CGGCTCCCGCAGAATCGGAAGATGCTGCATCAGGCGGGAGTGGGGACGATGAGAAGCAGTGATGCAGCCACGTAGTAACAACGCAAATGCGGTCTGTTTGGGCCGTTTGTGTTGCCCGCTTAGCCCCCTCAGTCACGCGCCGAATCTCTGATCCGACGCCTGGAAGTGATTGGGGCCGAGTGGTTCCCAATCACTTTAGGTAGTCGGGACGCGTAAACAAGCGTCTGAGAAGGAGTGCATGACAGTTTCCTCGAAAGTTCGTATTTACGATCTCGCTAAAGAATTAAAGCTCGACACCAAGCGACTCATCGAAGAGGTGCGTCGTGAAGGCGTCGACGTCAGCGTTCCCTCCAACTCGGTGTCGAAAGAGCTGGCTGAGAAGATTCGGAACAAGTACTTTCCGAAGAAAGAGACAACGGCCAAGCGCGTGGTCAAAGTTGTGAAGCGCGCGGTCCTGCCCACGCCGGACGCCCCCGTGGTCGAAGCCGCTGAAGCCGCCGAAACCGACGTCCACGAGCCGGAAGCGGTCGTTGCCGCCGCTGCCCCGCCTCCGCCCGAGGTGGATGAAGCGCCTGCCCCGGCTTCTGCTCCCGCTCAGCAACCTGCTGTTAAGCCACCACCCATGCGGCTCGTTAAGAAGTTGAGTCCGCCGCCCGCACGCGCCGAAGCGCCGGTCATTGAGGAAGAAGCTCCTCCTGCGCCCCCCGTCGAGGAAATAGCACCTCCTGTGGCCGCTGCGCCTGTTGAGTCGCCTGTCGTGGTCGAAGAACCAGTTATGGCGCCGGAAATTGTCGCGCCGACCAACGGCGCAGAAGTAGTGAAACCTGTGCCACAACCACCACCGCCTTCGCGACAAGTCAGAGTCCTGCGACCCACCGCGGCCGCACTCAACGCCGGCATTCGACCGGGCGAGCGCGCACCTGCGCCGACACCGCCGCCGGCCATCGTGCCGAAGGAACGGGTGGATCAACGCCAGTCGAGAGGCAGAGAGCGTCCTTCCCTGCCCCGCTCCGAACGTCTCGGAACGCCGGGTGAAACCGCGACTCCGCAAACGACTTACATTCCACCACCGGATGCGGGACGGCGTCGTTCGCGTCGCGCGAGTCCGCGCGGCGGCCGGAAGGTCGAAGGCAAGGGCGGACGGTTTGATAGAGGCGATTTCATTCCGCCGCCGAAGGCCCTGTCGCTCGAAGACCGCATTGCGGGCCGACTCGAGATGCCGGGCGCCGGCGAATTGAAATCCGTTCGCCTCATCGAAGGATCGACGGTAAAGGAGTTTGCAGAAAAGCTGGGCATCAAACCGAAAGACGTGGTGACCCTGCTGTTGCAGCGTGGCGTCTTCGCAACCATCAACCAACCGTTGATGGACGACGTGGCCGCGGATCTCGGCAAACGATTTGGCTACGACGTCTCGTTCGTGCCGTTTGAAGAGATGGTCGCCGAAGAGGAATTTGAAGAGCTCATCGCGGCTGACGCGGACGACGTTGAATTACCACGCGCGCCTGTCGTCACTGTGATGGGCCACGTCGATCACGGTAAGACGTCGCTGCTCGACGGCATTCGTACTACCGACGTCGCCGCCGGTGAAGCGGGTGGTATCACGCAGCACATCGGCGCCTACAGCGTGCAGGTGCCGAGTCCTGACAATTCCAACGAAACGCGCCGGGTCGTGTTCCTGGATACGCCGGGTCACGAAGCGTTCACGATGATGCGCGCACGCGGTGCGAAAGCGACGGACATCGTCGTGCTCGTGGTTGCGGCGGATGACGGCGTGATGCCGCAGACGATCGAGGCCATCGAGCACTCGCGGGCCGCCGGAGTTCCGATCATCGTCGCGATCAACAAGACCGACAAACCGGACGCGAACCCGGATCGCGTTCGCCAGGAACTGGCCCAACAGGGATTGTCGCCGCTCGAGTGGGGCGGTGAAACCGAAATGGTCCAGGTCTCCGCGAAGAAGCGGCAGAACCTCGACACCCTCCTCGAAACGATCCTGTTGACCTCCGACATCCTGAACCTGCGCGCCAGTCCGACGCGTCTGGCCTCGGGAGTTGTGCTCGAGGCAAAACTCGATCGCGGTCGTGGTGCGGTGGCGACAGTCCTGGTCCAACAGGGCACGCTCAGAGTTCACGATCCGTTCATCGTAGGCCAGATCTACGGACGCGTTCGCGCGATGTTCAACGATCGTGGCGAACCGATCACCGAAGCCGGACCGGCGACGCCTGTGGAAGTCCTTGGTCTGCAAGGTGTGCCGCAGGCCGGTGAGAGCTTCCAGGTAGTTTCAGATATCACAAAAGCCCAGTCGATCTCACAACATCGTCAGATGCTGAGCCGGCAGGCAACTCTGCTACAGACGACCAAACGTGGTATCGAGGCGCTCGGCGAAAGTGAAGTCAAGGAACTGCTCGTCATCATCAAGGCCGACGTTCAGGGTTCGGTCGAGGTGTTGAAGTCGACACTGCAAAAACTCTCGACGGATCGGGTCAAGGTGAAAGTAATTCGATCGGGCGTGGGAGCAATTACCGAATCCGACGTGTTGCTTGGTTCCGCAACACAGGCGGGATCATCTTCGTCGGCCGTTGTGATCATCGGTTTCAACGTTCGACCCGAAGCACGCGCCGCCGACGTTGCGAAACAGGAAGCCGTCGATATTCGTCTCCACTCGATCATCTACAAGGTCGAGGAAGAGATTCGCGCGGCCATGATCGGCATGCTCGAAGCGATTGAGAAGGAGAAGATCCTCGGCAAGGCCGCAGTCAGAGAAGTGTTCCGTGTTCCGAAAGCCGGAACAGTGGCTGGCTGCATGGTCATCGATGGATTGATCCGTCGCAACGCGCGCGCGCGTCTGATTCGCGATGGTGTAGTGAGTTGGGAAGGCAATATCTCATCGCTGCGCCGGTTCAAGGACGACGTATCGGAAGTCCGCGAAGGCTTTGAGTGTGGTATCAGTCTGGAAAACTTCAACGACGTCAAGGTTGGAGATCAGATTGAGGCTTACGTTATCGAGCGGGTCGCGGCGACTGAGCTGTAAAGAAGTAAGGCTGCATGCGGCGTAAGGAAAGAACAGCGGACACTCTCAGAGAGGAAATCGCTCAGATTGTCGGCTACGAACTGGAAGACCCGCGATTGACAATGGTCACGGTCACTGACGTTCGTTTGTCGGCTGACAAGCGTGCCGCGCGCGTTTACGTCACGGTGGCAGGTGACGAGAAAGAGCACCAGGAAGCACTCGCAGCTTTGAAGCACGCCGCGCCGTACGTGCGAAAACAACTCGGACTCTCGTTGAATCTCCCGCGCACACCTGAGATTCACTTCGTCCGCGACCGGGTCGAAGAGGAAGGTGAGCGCGTCGATCAACTGTTGCTGGAGATTGAGCGAGATTGGGAAAGAAAGGAAAATGAAGCTAGCGACCAGAGCTCTTGATATGTCCTATACGACTTATAGGTCATATAAGACCTATTTCAGGGCTTTGGTCTTTTGTTTGCACCATGCTTAGTCAAGTAGTCGAGCTGATCGAGGCAAAACGCCGTTTCGCGATCACCTCGCACATCCGTCCCGATGGCGATAGCCTCGGATCGTCACTCGGTCTTTACTGGTTGCTGCGCGCACTCGATAAAGATGTCGAAGTCATCATGCGCGATCCGGTGCCACACGCATACCAGCAACTCCCAGGCGCCGGCGATGTACGCGTCACACCTTCAGTCGATCCTTCCTATCACGCCGTTTTCGTGATCGAATGTTCCGACATCACGCGGCCCGGTCTCGCCGATCTCGAAAAGCAGTTTGTCGTCAACATCGATCACCATTCAACGACTGCGCTCTTCGGCAACATCAACTGGATCGACTCAACCGCTTCCGCAGTCGGCGAGATGATCTACAACCTCTGCAAAGCGACCGGCGTTCGCGTGACGAAAGAGATCGCAGAGTGTGTCTACACGGCGTTGATAACCGATACGGGATCGTTTCACTACTCCAACACGACCGAGCGCACGTTCAAAGTCGCTTCTGAGCTCGTTCGCACCGGTGTTAAGCCGGCGAAGACTGCGGAGGCCGTGTTTGCAAGTTATCCGTGGAGCAGGATTCAGTTGATGGGTGCGGTGTTGTCCACCGCGAGACGCGACGAGAGCGGACGCGTCGCGTGCATGCGGCAGTCGATGGATATGCAGCGTCAGGCCCATGCTTCTGATGAAGATGCGGACGGGTTTGTTAACTATCCGTTGACGGTTGGCGAGGTTGAAGCGGTTGCGCTGTTGAAGGAGTGTGAGCCCGGAATTTATCGCACGAGCCTGAGATCCAAAGGCGACGTGAACGTCGCGAAGGTCGCTGAGAAATTTGGCGGCGGCGGGCATCGCAATGCGGCCGGTTGCACGCTCCGGGGAAGCTGGGAAGAAGCTGAGGGCACAATCGTCGCGCTGTTGCAGGATGCAGTGAAACGCGCGAACGGCAACGCCGACATCACCGAAGACGCACTGAAGGGTTGATGGAAACGCCGTCCTCGAAAGAGAAAAAGTACAAGTGGCGCCGCGAAGATTACCAGGAGCAGACGCGCGGCCTTCTCATGGTCCATACCGGCAACGGTAAAGGAAAAACTACCTGCGCGCTCGGCCTCATGATGCGCGCCGCCGGCCGCGGTTTGAAGTGCTGCATGATTCAGTTCATGAAGTCGCGCAACGATCGCTACGGCGAACACGTCTCCGCTGAAAAACTCGGCATCGAAGTTCACACGATGGGCGACGGCTTCACGTGGGACAC
>DASUPZ010000248.1:0-3701 GCA_036280855.1 Pyrinomonadaceae bacterium
TCTCACCAAATTTTTTCCAACTGCGATAAAGTGTGCCCGTGCCGAACACCGAGACGATCCGCGCCCCCGCCAACCGGACGATGACTCTCTCAGACGAGGAGCTCCGGCATTGCCGCGGATCGCTTGCCAGGTTTGACTCGCCTGCGACTGTCGAAGAGGTGCGAAACAAGCTCGTCTGCCAGGATCTCTTCACCGTTCTTCCCAACCTGCCGGATCAATCGGTTGATCTGATGTTTGCAGATCCTCCATACAATTTGACGAAGCACTTCAATGACCGGAAGTTTAAGAAGACCTCCACCGGCGAGTATGAAGAATGGCTCGACTCGTGGCTTTCCCAAACCGTGAGGCTACTCAAACCCACGGCTTCCATTTATATATGCGGCGATTGGCGGTGCTCAGCGGCGATCCATCGCGTAGGTGAGAAATATTTCACTGCCCGGAACAGGATCACATGGGAGCGCGAGAAGGGACGGGGAGCAAAGTCAAACTGGAAAAACTGTTCGGAAGACATCTGGTTTTTTACTGTTGGGGAAGATTATTACTTCGACGTCGCCGCGGTGATGCTCAAGCGACAGGTTATCGCGCCTTATACAGATCAGAATGGCGCGCCGAAAGACTGGATTGATAATGGCGATGGACGTTTCCGGCTGACTCACCCTTCGAACATCTGGACTGACCTGACGGTCCCCTACTGGTCGATGCCGGAAAACACTAACCACCCGACGCAAAAACCGGAAAAACTGCTGGCGAAAATCATCCTCGCCAGCTCGCGGGAGGGAGATTTCGTGTTTGATCCCTTCAACGGTTCAGGGACGACGACTGTTGTGGCTTCGAAGTTGGGACGAGATTATTTAGGCATCGAAATCGACGAGACCTATTGCTGCTTCGCGGCGAAGCGACTCGAAATGGCGCTCATTGACAGGAGCATTCAGGGGTACGTAGACGGTGTCTTCTGGGAACGGAACTCCAGAAAGAAGCGCCTTTGACAGGATTTACAAGATTTTCAGGATTAACAAGATCTGAATCATGTAAATCTTGAAAATCCTGCAATCCTGTCCAAGGTTTGACATGTAAATCCCCCGATCCGTATCATGTCATGTTTGAAAATGCGGCAATACCGCCGCTAGAGAGTGACTAAGAGTAATGAAACCAGGAATTCACCCCGAATATCACGAAATCACTGTTAGCTGCGCCTGCGGCGAGTCGTTCAAGACCCGCTCCACCCGCAAGGGCGACCTGCACGTCGAAATCTGTTCGGCCTGCCACCCGTTCTTCACGGGTAAGCAGAAGCTCGTCGATACCGCAGGACGCGTCGATCGCTTCAACAAACGTTACGGCAAGAAGCCCGCCACTGAAGGCGCCGCTACTGCCCAACATTAGCCAACCCAACGCTTAAACGCCGGCGTGAGTTCGCTGGTCGCTCAATCGCAGCGACTATCGCAACGCCGGCATTTTTGTACGCCGCAGTTTTAACTTTATGAGCACACCGGAACGAGATCTGATCGTTGGAGGACAGGCCGTTATAGAGGGCGTCATGATGCGCACTCCAAACGCCTACGCCATCGCCGTGCGTAAAGCCGACGGCACCATCGTCAACACCGCCGCGCGTCTGCCCAAGTGGAGCGACAAGTATCCAATCCTGAAGTTGCCCGTGCTGCGCGGTGGCGCCGTGCTGGTCCAATCGATGGGACTCGGAATCAAGGCGCTCAACTATTCGGCCAACGAAGCCTTTGCGGAAGCTGAAGAAGCTGAAGCTAAAGAAGTGAAAGTCGCACTTACGCCCGCGGTGATCGAAGGCGAAGGCGACTTTGCAGGATTGACCGGCGCAGTGCCGGGTCTGATTCCGGTTCCAACTCAGAAACGTTCGACCGACGAGCTGAAGAAAGGCACGACGGCCGCCGCTGCGGGATCGATCGTCTTCGCATTGATCTTCAACGTGCTGCTCTTCGTGGCTGCACCGTTGTTGCTGACGAATGCGCTTTTCATCGCTGCCGGTTGGGCCACCTCGCCCGCGGCAGCGACCGCACCCGCAACTCCGGGTGCGTCAACCACAGTTACCGAACCGGCCGATGAAGCGTGGTACTCAGACGCCTGGACCACAGTTAGAACTTACCTGCATCCCGTCCGTCCCTCAGTTGCCTTCAACCTGATCGACGGTCTGATTCGCATGACGTTCTTTCTGATCATGATCGTCAGCTTCTCGCTCCTGAAAGACATTCGCCGCGTCTTTCAATACCACGGCGCGGAGCACAAGACGGTGTTTACTTGGGAAGCGGGATTGCCGTTAACTGTCGATAACGCGCGACCACAACCGCGCCAGCATCCGCGTTGCGGCACGAGTTTCCTGATGGTCGTGATGATCGTTGCAATCGTGCTGTTTTCAGTAATCAAGTTTGATTCGTTGTTGCTCAACTTCCTGATTCGCCTCGCGCTGATGCCCGTGGTCGCAGGTATCTCTTACGAGATCATTCGCTTGTCGGCGAAGAAAGAGAGCAGCTGGTTCTTCAAACTGATGACACGGCCGGGTGTGTGGCTGCAAAACATCACCACAAAGGA
Source organism: Pyrinomonadaceae bacterium (assembly GCA_036280855.1). Lineage (GTDB taxonomy): Bacteria > Acidobacteriota > Blastocatellia > Pyrinomonadales > Pyrinomonadaceae > PSRF01. The sequence goes on from DASUPZ010000248.1 coordinate 2,557, forward strand.
ACCGGACGATATGCAGCTCGAAGTCGCGATTGAAGCGTTGAAGGAATCGCTGAAGCTGGAGCCGACAACCGGAGAGCCGGTGCCGGCGCCACTCTCATGAGGTCTTCATGTTAGATAAGCTGGAACAAATTGTTAGTCGATACGAAGAGTTGACTCAGGAGCTGTCGTCTCCCGAGTTGCTGTCAAACCCTTCTGCATACGGCAAAGCGGCGAAACAACATCGCTCGCTTGGAGAAGTGGTCCACAAGTACCAGGCGATGAAGGCGTTGAAGGAGGAGATCGCGGGCGCGCGCGAGTTGCTGGATACATCTGACGACGACGAGATGCGCGAGATGGCCCGCCTCGAACTCGAATCGCTCCAGGAAAAACTCGATCAGGCCGATCAGGAGCTCAAACTTCTCCTCGTCCCAAGCGATCCAAATGACGAGAAGAACGTGATTCTCGAGATTCGCGCAGGCACGGGTGGCGATGAAGCGACGCTGTTTGCCGCAGAGATGGTGCGCATGTACTCGCGTTACGCTGAAAGACAGCGCTGGCGTTTCGAGGTGCTTGAAGCGTCAGAGTCAGGCATCGGTGGTCTTAAAGAAGCGATCGTGTTGATCGAAGGCGACAAGGTCTATTCGAAGTTGAAACACGAGTCGGGCGTGCATCGCGTGCAGCGAGTGCCTCAAACTGAGGCGAGTGGAAGAATTCACACGTCAGCGATCACCGTTGCAGTGTTGCCTGAAGCTGAGGAAGTTGACGTGAAGATCGATCCGAAGGATCTGCGTATCGACACGTTCTGTTCGTCGGGTCCGGGTGGACAGTCAGTGAACACGACTTACTCCGCGGTGCGATTGACGCACCTGCCGACGGGCGTGGTGGTGTCGATGCAGGACGAGAAGTCGCAGATCAAGAACCGCGAAAAAGCGATGCGCGTTCTGCGTGCGCGTTTGCAGGAACTTGAAGAGCAGAAACAACACGAAGCGCAGGCAAGTGAGCGCCGGTCGATGGTCGGCTCCGGCGATCGCTCGGAAAAGATTCGCACGTACAACTTCAAAGAGAATCGCGTGAGCGATCATCGCATCGGTTTGACGATTCACCAGCTCGATCTCGTGATGGAAGGCAACCTCGATCCTTTCATCGACGCACTCGTCGCGCATTAC
>DASUPZ010000249.1:0-6521 GCA_036280855.1 Pyrinomonadaceae bacterium
GCTGCTATCGCCGCATCCGTATAAAATCCGCGTTCATCCGCGGCTAAGTTTTTCTTTAATTTCCTGCATCCGGGCGTGAAGTCGTTCCTGATCCACGCCCGTGATCTTTCCGTCGCGATAAACCTCGCGTCCTGCGATCACAGTCAGGATTACATCGCGACCCGATGAGGCGAAGATCAGGGTGGCGACCGGATCGTAGGCCGGTACTTGATGTACACCTGATATCGAGACGGCTATGAGATCAGCCTGCTCAAAACCGCCACGGCCGCCACGGATCGTCGCCGATTTTAAAGCCTGATCTGCGCTGATCGGATCACCGGCGGCGCGAGACAACAATGTTGCGAAGCGGGCTTCTTCGAGTATGTCGCACGTGTTGTTGCTTGCGACTGAATCGCTCCCGAGGCCGACCGCGATTCCCGCTTCGATGAACTTCGCAAATGGCGCTCGCCCGTGGCCCAGCTTCGCGTTTGATTTTGGACAATGCGCAATCGTAGATCCGGTTTGCTGAATCATTTCGATATCTGCGTCGTCTACTCTTATGCAATGCGCCAGCAACGGGCGTGTGCGAAGTATCCCGACCTGGTTCAGATACGCGATCGTCGACATTCGCGGCGCGTTCCACTCAATCGATCGTCTTGCGAGTCCTTCCGCAAACGTGCCGCAACCTTCACGCACGAACAGATCTTCAGCTTCTGACTCAGCCGCGTGCATCATCAGCGGCAATCGTTCGTCACTCGCAAACTCTGCAATGCGTTCGAGCTGAGGTCCGCAAACGCTGTAAGGCGCGTGCGGCGAAACACCGGCGCGCACGAGCTCATTCTCAAACTCACGAAGCCGTTGAACCTTTTCCTCAAGCTTCGAAAAATTTTCCTGGACCAGTTTTGGATCCGGACCAAACGACTCCTGGTAGACAATTCCGCGCATCCCGACTTCACGGAGCGCCTGCATGCTGGTGATCCCGGAATCGCTCGCATCGCCAACCCACGTAATCCCCGCGCGTACTGCTTCGCAAGCACCCCACGTCGCAGACACCTGAAGATCATCAGCCGTTAGAAGTTGCAACCGCGCGATTGTCAGTTTTCTGAGCCAGGCAAAGAAGTCTGTCTCCTCTTTTTCGAGATAACCGCGCATGGCGGTGAGTTCGAGATGTGTGTGAGTGTTGACGAGCCCCGGCAGGATGATCGCTTCCCCAAGATTGTCGACAGGAAATTCAGCAAACCTCGATGCAATCTCACGGGCACCACCAACTGCAACGATCCGCGCACCTTCAACCGCCACCGCTCCATTCTCGATTGGCGCAGAAGCAACAGGAACGATCCATCTCGCAGCGTAAATCCGTGCCATGATCCGTTTAATCCGCGGCCCTCTTCAGCCCCCGGTACCGCTCCATGATCGATATCACGTACGCCTTCGTCGAAGGTATGTCGATGCGATTGATAAACTCCGTGCCCGACTGCACCGCTCCGGGCTCCTGCATTCGACTCCACTCGACCGCGCGACTCGGCCCGGCGTTGTATCCCGCGACCATTCTGACTTCAGCATCAGGCAGTTCGCGAAACTGTTCGTGAATCTTTTCGAGATACCAGCAACCGATCTGAATATTCCGTTCCGGATCGCGCAACAGGCTTTCCGGATCGTTGGCCATCTGCTGCTGGAGTTCGCGCATTCCCGTCTCGGTCGCCCACTCGCGCCCGACAGTCGGAGTCACCTGCATCAAACCGATCTCGCCGTCTCTCCCGGTCTTCCACGGGCTAAAGTAAGTCTCTTCGTAGATGATGCTCCAGACGAGATCCGGATCGACGCGATAGATCGCGGCTTGTCGCGAGATCAGCGGATCGAAGCGATGAATCCAGTAACGATTAAAAAAGAAAGCAGACAGCAGCAGGATGAGGGCTAGAAGGATAACGACGAGCGCGCGTTTCATCTCTTATTGGCCACAGATTTACACGAATTCACGCAGATCAGCGTAGATCTGCGTAAATCTGCGGCTCAATTTCGCCTCCTGAGACTGGACCAGAAGCTCGCGCGGGAGACGGCGAAATCGACGCCCTCGTAACGCGAACGCAGCGCATGCTCGTCAAGCACGTGTCCCTGAAGCCAAACTTCCGCTTCAAGCGTGGCGCCGACGGCAAGTGAGTCGCCACGCAACGCGCGTTGGTTAACGAGCACTTCGAGTTTGATGCGTTCGAGATCGAGATGAATCCAGACGAGTTCGCCGCCGGTCAGTGGATTTTTCAAAGGCTTGAAAGCGATGATGCGGCCTGACAGGCTCCAGTCGTTTTCATGTGCCGCTCGCGCGGGGGCCGCTTTCTCCAGCGGCATCCAGCGTGTTTTCGACTTGCCGCGCCGGACGCGCGCGCGGTATGCAAGACCGCAAAGACCGATGTGCAACTCCTGCGCGCCAAAGCCTGCTGGTCCAACCTCGGTGAGATTCTGCAATTCGAAAAGAACTTCGCAATCGGTTCCTTCACGGAAGCCGTGAATCACGGCCTCGCCTTCTTCGTCGTATTCAGTGAGGGCCCACGGTGCGATCGTTTGTGTGTAGCGAGCACGAAAACCCGGACGGCAATCGGCATAGAACAGATCACCACTGCCCGATTCGTAGAGCACGGTCCAGACTTCGAGACCTTCGCCGAGTTTCCAGCAGCGGCCGTGCAACACAGCGCCGCGCCTGCTGAGCTTGGTAGCTTCGCCCTGATCGCCGGCTCGCTCCGCGAGATAGTTGAAAGCCTTCTCGCTCGAGACCTCCAAACCGATCGTTTCAAAAGTTGGGTTCATATCTGCAATTATTGCGCGCTACGCTTTCGCTGTCTATGCTTCGCGGGTTTTCCGTTTCCAGTCTCGGCACGCGGCGCGCGCGTTCTGAACCCGCGGATGACGCGTTGTGGTCCATGCGTGGGCTGCACGCCGGAGCGCACCATCTCGGCAAACAGGTCAACATCGTAGTCGGCCTCACGCGACATCTCTTCGCGAATCTCGTGCAGGACTTCAAGAAATTTTGGTTTTCGATACATAAACAATTTGCGGGTATAAGTCCTATAAGACCTATAGGACTTATATCAACTCACTCGCTCCGTTGCTTCCGACACTAAAAATTCCGGCGTCACGATCATCGGCACATAAAATCCAGCCGCCGTATTGAACAACTTGATACGCGCCTGCCGCCGCACGTTTGCCAGATGTCCGAAGTTCCACGTTACGAGATAATCGATCTTATGACACGAAGCAATCGCCACGTGCAATGCATCGGCGATGTACTTGCGATGGAAAATCCCGCGTGAGATGTAACCATCCGCGAGGATCGCCGCTTCTTCAGTCAAATCAACCTGCTCGAGATCGCGCACGAGTTTCAGATACGAACTGCGATGCGGCTCCTGCACACGACTGAGCTCAGACGAAACGAGCGGCGAAATCACCGCGCGATAGTCGGCCATCTCGTGTTCCCACCAACGGATCGTTAAGTCGCGCCTGAATGGTTCCCCATTGTCGAGATAGGCGCCAATGACAGATGTCTCCAGGTAAATCCCTTGCTTCATGGAGTTGTTACCACTTCCGGATTCATATTCTCGACGTTCTTCGGCTTCAAATACAAAGGCTCGAGACGCATCGCGCCGCGGCCAAAGTCAAAATAGATGCGGAAGTGCCGCAGGAAATTACCGCCGAGGATTCCGCTTTGCGTGAATCCGGCAGTCTCATTTACCGGTTCCATATCAAGCACTGCTGCATTGATCTTTTCGAGTTTACTGAGCCCAAGACTCAATCGAGGCAACTGCAAAACTTTCACATTCTCTGTTACACCGGCCGCGCCGATCACACGCGCCTTCACAGGTTGGGTCAACTCGAGTAACGCTTCCTCCTGCGAAAACCTTTCCGAGACGACGGTAATGCTTGCCGCCGTATCGATGATGAAGTTGACGTTCTTGTCGAAACCATCAAGACCCACTTCCCCGCTCAAGAATCCACTCGAAGTCGTGCGCAGGGGAACTTCGACGGCGCCGTCGTCGGGCGTCACCGGGAGGAGCGTTTGAAATCCCTGTCTTACGATGGTCCAACTTTCAACGGAACTCGTCTGGGCCTGTCGCAGCAGCGACATCCGTCGTGTGCCGTAATCAACCGACGCTAAATACTTCTGCACGACTGAGAGCCCCAGATAACCGTCAACGGGAACGTGACTGTCGAAAAACTTTCGAATGTAGACCGGAACGTTTTCAACTTTCACGGCCCCGATCTCGAGTGAACTAAGAAAACCGTAAACGATCTCAAACTTGCCGCCGCCTCCGACTGCGCGCGCAAGCCCGCCTTTCGCCACGGGTTTTATGCCGAGACGCTTCGCTGTCTCGTCGGAGATAACGGACATACCGGATCCCGTATCGAGCACAAATCGCAGTGGCTTGCTTGACCCGTTCACGCGAACCTCAAACACGGGACGATTGTCAGTCGCCTCAAACGAAACGGTCGCGCGATCGCCGCTCACAGCGTACAGCGAGTTCTGCCTGCCGAGGTACCGGAGAAAATCGATCAACCCGAGAATGCGCGCACGTCGATCGAAGTCGGTCTTCGGCGCAATCATCAGAAATCTTTCGTACGAGTCGGCGGCCTCTTTATATCTCTCACTGCGCGCGCATGCCTGGGCGAGGTTGTAAATGAAATCGGGTTCATTCGGATCCAGATTCACGGCCTTGCGCATAGCGGGGATGGCGAGTGCCAGACGGTTCTCGTAAAAATCGACCATGGCGAGACCTGCGATCGCGAGGGCTTCATTCTCGTTGAGCGCGAGCGCGGTCTTAAACTCTTCAACCGAAAGACGAAACTCACCCGCGGCCAGGATCGCCGAACCAAGCAACGCATGCGCTCGCGCCGACAACGGATCGAGCATGATCACGCGCGCGGCATTGTCGTAAGCGCCCTGAAGGCTGCGCTGTTTCAGGAGGGCGAAACTCAAACCGAGCCGGGCTTCGACGTCCTGCGCGTCCTTGTTGAGCAGATCGCGAAAGATCTTTTCGGCCTCGCCGTACTCTCCCTTTCGCAAGGCTTTGTGGCCCTTGGCGTAAGCCTTTTTGTCGGAGAAGCCGGCAGCAATGTCGGTGGCACCGGCAAGCGCAAAACAAAGCACAAAGGCGGCCACACTGATGGCCGCCGTCCGGGGAAGACACCTTTTGTTATTACATTGCATGATTCACACCCTCTCTGACGAACGCCCGGCGTGATCGTTACTTCAACACTTCTCCTGTCTTCATGGACCAGAGAACCAGATCGAGTTCGTCGAAATCTATGCGGATCTCGCGGGCGAACCCGATCAGTTGCTGCTCGACTTCGAGATACTTCCTTCGCGTTGAAGGCGGCCTGGCAGTATCGATCACTCCGATTTCAGCCAAACATCGCATCACGTGCTTATCAAGGATCGCGTGACCTTTTACGCCGATATTTCGCAGGAAGTGGCTGGCCTCTTTATAACCCAGGCCTTTGACTTGCTTTTCCTGGGCCAGCCAGTCGCGACGTTCGAACGGATCTGAAAAACTCCGCAAACGTTTTCTCAGGGCCATACCGCAGTCGGCGTGAAAATAGTTTCGCGTACAAACAATGTAACGCGGACGCGCTACCGGGAAGCGATGTGCGCCGGCTTGTTTCAAAGCCGCAGTCATCGCGTCGGAGTCGCCGTCAAGAAGCAGTGGCCGCACAGCGTCGACAGAATTGAGGCCCATGCGAGCCGAAGCGCCGGCAGTGAAAATGCAGTAAGCCAGTTCTTCCCAAAGCCGCGCGTCGGATCCTCTGCGCCAAACTTCTTCAAACTCACGGAGCCGTTTTCGAATCTCTCTACGTCGTGCTCGGTGAGTGACAATCACTCTTTCAACTGTGACGGGTTCTTGATTGCGTTGCACTGTAGTTTGTCAACAGCGCGATTCTATGAGCGCGCCGGAAACATTGTCAACGAGATGGGTCTTTATCCGCGGGATCGCAAATCCGTGTAGATCTGCGGCTGATTTCGGTTATGATGGGTGCGGCGTGCCTGGATCCGCTTGAACATCCCCATCCGGTTGTTTGTGCATCAAAAGTTGGCTCTCCTTTAACAAAACGCATGACGCTGCGATTGACTAACCTCTGTTTGTTTTTACTACTGCTGTTCGCGGTAAGCACGAGCGTGTTTGCCCAGGTTCCTGTCGCAAGCCCGTTGCCATCGCCATCCCCGTCGCCGTCACCTTCGCCCGAAGGCAGACCGCTTTACGGTTTGCAGGGAGTTCTGATCGAAACTCTCGACGGGCAGGTCGTCTCTTCGCAGTCCGAGAACGAACAATTCAACCCGGCGTCAAACCTGAAGCTCGCCACCGCCCTTGTCGCACTGCGAACGTTCGGTCCGCAGCACCGCTTTGCGACGGGCGTGTGGATAGACGGCACGCTCGATAAAGAGAGCGGCGTGCTGAGCGGGAGTCTTTACATTTCCGGACGCGATCCGTCTTTTCACTACGAACACGGCGTGCTGCTCGCGCGCGAGCTGAACAAGCTCGGGATCAAGCAAGTGACCG
>DASUPZ010000250.1:0-5567 GCA_036280855.1 Pyrinomonadaceae bacterium
TGCTCGAGATCTTTTCGACTCAGGCACGCCTGCAACGTCTGATCGAGTTGCTTGAAACCGAGATCGAAAAACGCCAGCTCGATCGCACGATCCAAACTCGCGTCAAGCGACAGATGGAGAAGGCGCAGAAGGAGTACTACCTCAACGAGCAGATCAAAGCGATTCACAAGGAGCTGGGGCGCAAAGACGAGAAGGCCGAGCTCGAAGAGCTGAAGAAAAAGATCGAAGAAGCCGGCATGACCGAAGAGGCCAAAGAGAAAGCGATGCAGGAACTGCACCGCCTCGAAGCCATGCCGCCGATGTCGGCCGAAGGCACAGTCTCTCGAACTTACATCGACTGGCTGATCAGCGTACCCTGGAAACAGAAGTCAAAAGAGATCAAGGATCTCACGAAAGCAGAAGAGGTACTCAACGACGATCACTTCGGTCTCGAGAAGATCAAGGAACGTATTCTCGAGTATCTCGCCGTGCGTCAGCTTGTAAAGAACCCGCGCGGATCAATTCTCTGCTTCGTCGGACCTCCGGGAGTCGGCAAAACAAGTCTTGGTAAGTCGATCGCGCGTGCGACGGGAAGAAAGTTTGTTCGACTTTCACTCGGCGGCGTACGTGATGAAGCTGAGATTCGCGGTCATCGTCGTACTTACATCGGCGCGCTGCCCGGCCAGATCATCCAGATGATGAAGAAAGCGGGCGCTGTCAATCCAGTGTTGCTGCTCGATGAAGTTGATAAGCTGGGAGCAGACTTCCGCGGCGATCCGAGCGCTGCGCTGCTCGAAGTACTCGATCCGGAACAGAACCATACATTCCAGGATCATTACCTCGACGTTGAATACGATCTCTCCAAAGTCTTCTTCATCGCTACTGCAAACGTCCTGCATACGATTCCACCGGCACTGCAAGATCGTCTCGAAATACTCAGGCTCTCAGGCTACACCGAACGTGAGAAGCTCGAGATCGCGAAGCGACACCTGGTGCCGAAGCAGGCTGAAGGCAATGGCCTTAAGGTAGAACAGTTTGACTTCACCGACGAAGGCATCCTCGAAATCATTCGTCACTACACACGCGAGGCCGGCGTTCGCAACCTCGAACGCGAGATCGGCTCGTGCTGCCGCAAACTTGCTCGCAAGTTTGTTTCCGAGCAGCAGGATGAAAACTCGAAGGTAGTGGTCGACGCGGAACGCGTGCGCGAGATGCTCGGCCCGATCAAGTTTCGCCAGCAGGGTATCGCTGCAAACAGTGAGATCGGTCTGGCAACCGGACTCGCATGGACTGAAATCGGCGGCGAGGTTCTGCAGATCGAAGCAACGCTCGTTAAGGGACGTGGCGGCGTGACACTCACCGGCAAACTAGGCGATGTCATGCAGGAGTCGGCACAAGCGGCACTCACTTGCATTCGTGCACGGGCAGAACGCCTCGCGATGAGTCTCGACTTCATTCGCAAACGCGACCTGCACATCCATATTCCCGAAGGCGCGATCCCGAAAGACGGACCTTCCGCTGGAATCACGATGGCAACGGCGATGGCGTCCGCGTTGACGCGAGCTCCGGTCAGGAGGAACGTCGCGATGACCGGCGAGATCACGTTGCGCGGCAAAGTGCTCCCGATCGGCGGCGTGAAGGAGAAGCTGCTCGCCGCACATCGCTTCGGCATCGATACGATTATCCTGCCGAAAGACAACGAGAAGGATTTGACGGAAGTGCCCGAGGAAGTTCGCGACTCGCTTTGCATTCATCTGGTCGAAACCATCGATGAAGTGTTGGCGTTCGCGCTCGAGGACTCTTGTCCGACACAGGCCGCTACTGACGAAGGTCCGCCACTGTGGACGACCGAGCAGCCTTCACAAGGTATTCAGACCAGCTAAGAGACTTCAACCACAAAGTCACTAAGGCACAAAGAGTGAAAAGCTCATTGTGTCTTTGTGCCTTGTGGTCAACTTATTAATCTCATAGGAGAAGCAAAGATGGGTAAAGCAAAAGACGCCGATTTGATCCTTAAACTCTACGACCTCCGCCGCGAGCCGACCATGCGTGAAGCGCGCAACTGGTTCTTCCAGTTCAATCCCCAGACCCCAAACGATTTTATGGAAGTATTAATGGGAGACAAGAGTGGTTATTATCGCATGGTAGTTTCCTACTGGGACATGGCCGCCTCACTCGTCAATCACGGCGCAATCGATGCCGATATGTTCAACGACGCCAACGGCGAGCACCTCTTCGTTTTTGCGAAGATTGAACCATTCCTGCCCGCGTTGAGAGAGATGGGCAACCCCGATTTCCTCGTTCACCTCGAGAGAGTCATCAAAGAAATCCCGGGTTACGAGCAGAAGTTAATTGCGATCAGAGAACGTATTCAGAAGATCCTGGCGATGTACCAGGAACGAGCTGCCGCCCAGGCCGCAGCCGCCGCAGGTGATTAAGTTTTGAAAGAGAATCCGCCAGGGATATTCACGGATGAGCGCAAACCTGATTCGCGTTCATCTGTGAATCTCCGTGGCAGACTCAAAGCAGAGTTTCTCAAATCAGCGTTTAAAGAGGACGACTGGCCACGAGATTTCAAACCTGAGATCGCGTTTTTAGGACGCTCCAACGTCGGCAAGTCGAGCTTGATCAATTCCCTGCTCTCGGTTCGTGGTCTCGCCCGCACCTCGTCCACCCCGGGCCGGACACAGTCGCTGAATTTCTTCGAAATCAACAATCAATTCAGGTTTGTGGACTTTCCGGGCTTTGGGTACGCTCGCGTACCCCGTGAAATAAAATCCAGTTGGGGCGAGATGGCCACCACTTTTCTTGCCAAGCGCCCGCAGCTTGTGCTATCAATTCACATCGTAGATTCGCGCCACGAACCCACAAAACAGGATATGCAACTTCACGAGTGGCTTGAGTTAAGCAACAAGCCGCAGTTAATTGTTGCCACAAAATCCGATAAGCTTTCGAACAACGAACTGAGGAAGAACCTGGAGCACATTGCACGCGTGTTCAATCACGACAGCGTTATGGCCTATTCGGCCAAAAGCGGCCGCGGTCGCGATGAGCTTTGGCGTGCGGTAAAGAGCGCAATCGATCAGGGTAAGTGAATCTGTGCGGCGTCTGTGTACATCCGCTCGACAAGACTGCGACACTTACAACGACAGAAACACAGAAGCGTTTGCGATTTGCAACGTTGAGCTAGTATCCTGAAACGAATCCAAAAGTCTCATACTGCCCCCTTTGGTCAACTTGAATGTAATGGGCCACGCGCTTCCAGTGGGTGGCATCAAAAATGTTACCAATTTGCCGCGCGCGGAAAGTTGAGTTACATTGCACTACACCGTTTAAGGAGAATCGTACTAAGTTGCCCCACTGTGGTGGGAAATGAAGCAATGCGCGCGTCCCGCGTCCGTCGCTCTACCGCACAACCGAACAACAATCCGCGTTAGCAATTGAAACCGCTGAAACTACGTAATAAGAAATTTTCGAGAACAACTGACATGTCACAACGAACACGTTCACGCGCTCAAAGCGCGAACACCGACGCCAACGGAGAAGATGGCGGCACCACTGTAGCAACCGCCGAAGCTCCCGAACGAGAAACCAGAGAAAGCCGCGATGGCAAGAACGAGGGCTTTCACAATCTGGCTGATCTTAAGGAGATGTCAATCTCCAAGCTCACGCAAATTGCCAAGAGTATGGATGTGCCCGGCGCCACCGGCATGCGTAAGCAGGAGCTCATCTTCAAAGTTTTGGCCGCTCAGACCGAGAAGAGTGGACTCATCTTCTCGGAAGGTGTGTTGGAAACCTTACCCGACGGATTCGGCTTCCTGCGCGCACCTGAGTACAACTACCTGCCAGGGCCTGACGATATCTACGTTTCGCCGTCGCAGATTCGCAAGTTTGACTTGCGCACCGGCGACACCGTGAGCGGACAGATTCGCCCGCCGAAGGAAGGTGAACGCTACTTCGCGCTGATCAAAGTTGAAGCCATCAACTTCGAGTCGCCCGATCAGGCAAGAGAGAAAGTTTTCTTCGACAACCTCACGCCGCTGTACCCGGAAGAGCAGTTGAAGATGGAAACCCTGTCGGACAACCTCTCGGCACGCGTCATCGATCTCGTCACTCCGCTCGGCAAAGGCCAGCGCGGCTTGATCGTCGCGCCGCCGCGCACCGGTAAGACGATGCTGCTACAGACCATCGCCAACTCCGTGACGCAAAACCATCCGGAGACGACGTTGATCGTGCTGCTCATCGACGAGCGGCCTGAAGAAGTCACCGACATGCAAAGGTCGGTCAACGGCGAAGTCATTTCGTCGACGTTTGACGAACCACCGACACGTCACGTGCAGGTTGCCGACATGGTGATCGAGAAAGCGAAGCGGCTCGTCGAGCACAAGCGCGACGTCGTGATCCTGCTCGACTCCATTACGCGCCTCGCACGTGCGCACAACGCAGTGGTTCCGCCGAGCGGCAAGATCCTCTCGGGCGGTATCGATTCCAACGCGTTGCAGCGGCCGAAGCGGTTCTTCGGCGCGGCACGCAACATCGAGGAAGGCGGATCGTTGACGATCATCGCCACCGCACTGATCGATACCGGTTCGCGCATGGACGACGTGATCTTTGAAGAGTTCAAAGGTACGGGTAACTCTGAAATCCATCTCGACCGGCGCTTGAGCGATAAGCGTCTGTTCCCTGCCATCGACTTGCAACGTTCCGGCACACGCAAGGAAGAGTTGCTGATCAGCAAGGAAGATCTCAATCGCATCTGGGTGATGAGACGTGTGTTGAATCCGCTCTCACCGGTTGAGCAGATGGAAGTCGTGCTCGAACGACTCGAGAAGACGAAGTCAAACGCCGAATTTCTCGCATCAATGCAGAGCTAATCTTTTTTGGCCACGGATCTTCGCGGATAAACGCTGATCGATTCGCGTTCATCCGCGAAGATCCGTGGCCAATTTCCCAAATGCGCATCGCAATCCTGACCTCTGAAGCTGTGCCTTTTGCCAAGACCGGCGGACTGGCAGACGTTTCAGGGGCGTTACCAAAAGCGCTCGTCGAACAGGGCGTCGATGCGAAGCTCATCCTTCCCCTTTACGACCAGATCGATCGTGCCCTTCTGAACGGCGGCTCTATTGAGAACGTTCGTGTCGAGTGGCGCGGCCAGGTTCATCACGTTCGTTTCTGGTATAGCGATGCCGCGGGTGCGCCAGCGTACCTGCTCGAGACGCCGCAGTTTTTTGAGCGCGGCTCGATCTATGGTCAGAAGGACGATCACATTCGTTTCGCTTTCTTCTCGCGCGCTGCGTTGGCGCTGCTGAAAGCGCTCGACTGGCGGCCCGACGTCGTGCATGGAAACGACTGGCCGTGCGGTTTTGCTCTCGCGGAGCTTCGCGCGCGTCGACGTCACGAACAGTTTTACAAGCAGACGAAGAGTTTATTTTCACTTCACAACGTCGGCTACCAGGGATTGTTTGACGCCGGCGATCTGTGGTGGCTTGGCTTTGGCGATGCGCCTGAGCACGACGACTTCATGCTGGAACGTCACGCTTCAGCATTGAAAGCCGGCATCATTGCGGCCGACGCACTCTCGACGGTGA
>DASUPZ010000251.1:0-9900 GCA_036280855.1 Pyrinomonadaceae bacterium
GCAACAACTTGCTGGCATTGACAGGATTACAGGATAAACATGATTCACATGATCCTGTTCATCATGAAGATCTTGTTAATCCTGTTAAAGGCTCTATTCCGGCATTTTTGCGAGTTTGTGGGCGAAGGCGTAGACGACGAGCTCGAGACGGTCGGAGACGCCGAGTTTTGAATAGATCGAGCTGAGATGATGTGTCACCGTCGTCGGGCTGATGAAGAGACGTTCTGCAATCTGACGGTTCTTGAGTCCTTCTGCGATCAACGCGATCACTTGTCGTTCACGTTCGGTGAGTGAAGCGATTTTTTTCTTCTCGGGATCGAGTGTCTCTTTCTGCTGGCTCGACATCTGCCACAGCAAGTTTCCCAGGGTGAGACGATCGAGCCACGCCTCACCTTTGTAAACTTTCTCCACTGCCTTCAACAGCCGGTCGGCAGCATCTTCTTTGAGCACGACTCCACTCGCACCGAGTTGAGCCGCCTTCTGATGAATCTCGGAATCACGCAACCCCGTCAATACGAGCACGCGCGCCGTCTTTGACGCTTCACGCAATTGAGGAATAAACGAAAGCGCGCTGTAGCCGCCGAGCTCCAGATCGAGAATGATGAGGTCAGCAGGCTCGCGCGCGATGACCTCGACCGCTTCGGGACGCGTGCTCGCCATCGCTACTACTTTGATACCCGGATGATTATCCAAAAGCATGCGGAGTCCTTCGCGCACAACGAGCTGATCATCAACGATGACCACGCGTATTTTTTGCAGCGCCGGCTCCATGTCGCATTGTGGTGGCCGAAGTGGAAAAGAAACAATGGAGGTCTTTGCCCATTTTTATGGCATGTTTTTAGCAACTTTACACAGTGGCCACTGGCAGAATCCTGCCGGAAGCCGACAGAAACCCGCCAAAAACAGCAAAATCCGCCAACGTTTGTGTCTTTTGTAAATTTACTTCGGCATCTTCGCCAGACCGTGCCGGAAGGCGTAAATGATGAGTTCGAGCCGGTCGGAGACTTCGAGTTTGGAAAAAACGGAGCTGAGGTGGTGAGTCACCGTCGTTTCACTGATGAACAATCTTTCGCCCACCTGCTTGTTCTTAAGACCTTCGCCGATGAGCGCAATCACCTCGCGCTCGCGGTCAGTGAGGGATTCAATCTTCATGACTTCAGGATCGACGGGCGCGGGTTTATTCAACTCCTGGATCATGCTGCCCACCATCGATCGTTCGATCCAGACTTCACCTTCGTTCACCTTCATGATCGCTTTCAGTAGTTGATCGGCGGCATGCTCTTTCAAGACGATACCCACCGCGCCGCGACGAATCGCGCGTCGATGAGAATCAGGATTTTGCACTCCAGTCAACACGAGCACACGAGATTCGGGACTCGCGTCGCACAACTCCGGTAGAAACGACAATCCATCTTCGTCGCCGAGCACCAGATCGAGAATGATCACATCAGGACGCGTGCTCGCCGCACGCTCGAGTGCTTCAACTTTATTGCCGGCCTGGGCCACGACCTGCATGCGCTTGTCGTGCTCGATCAGCATGCGCAGTCCACTTCGGATCACGACGTGATCGTCAACTATCATGATGGTGATGGGCCGGGAACTCATTCAGCGCTCCAAAAACTACAAAGGTATGCCGACACTGACCACAGTGTAATCCTTCTCGTCTACAAACACCTGCGTCTCTCCGCCAAGCAAAGCGGCACGTTCCGCAATTGAACGAGGACGGAAATGGCGGCTGCCGTTATCGCCGTTATTTTGCTCCGGCTCCGCGTTGCCACCCGCACGCGGTCTGCTGTTTTTGATCTGAAGCAAAAGGGAAGTTTCCTTACACGAAATTTCGACACGCGCGTCGCGACAAAAGGCATGACGCCGGATGTTGCTTAAACCCTCGGCCACGATCTGAAAGAGTTCGGCAGCCAGGCGATCGTTGACCTTGACCTTGCCAATCGCCTCGACGTCTACCTTGATCCCGGTCACTTTCGTAAACCGTTCTGCATAACGTTCGATTGCGGGGAGCAGCACGTCCATTCGCTCTTCACTGGCTTTGAGTCCCCACACGAAACGGCGCAGTTGCGCGAGTTCGTGGTTGGTCAACTCCAGCAGTTCCTGTACGTTTTCACGAATGCCCGTAGTGCCTGTATCGAGTTTCTGGTCCAACGCTGAAAGACCGAACTGCAGGCCGAGATACGGCTGGATCACGCTGTCGTGAATGTCGTGGGCAATGCGGCGTCGTTCCTGTTCGGCGGCATCGGAAGCGAGATTATCGATGAGCCGGATGTTCTCCATTACCGGAGTTACGTGGTCCATCAACTGCAGCATGAAATCCATGTCGGGACTATCGAAGCTGGTTGGGCCATCGACTATGTAAAGACGCCCGACTGCCTGGTGACGATAGTAAACGGGTATCGACAAGTATCGTTGCGCTTCGAGCATGCCGGCGAGCTTGTCGCCACTGCCGTTTGCTTCGCTGAACGTACGGTTTTTTACGTCGAAGTGGCGCGTCTGTGAAGAACGGTTTTTCCGGTAGATGACGGCGTAATCGAGAGAAGGCGCGAGAAACTGCGCCGCAGCTTCGCGGCCGATTTCGGGTGGTGCGGATCTGCTCGGATAGATACCACGTGCCACGCGATACATCTGATAACTATCCTCATCGCCGGGCTTGCCTGGAACCACGAGCACACAGGCCTCGGCATCGTAAAACGCGCGAACGCTCTCGAGGATCGCTTTGATGGTGCGGTCGATCCCGAAACGCGGATTGGAAAAGATAGTCACCTCTTTCAAGAGCTTCAAACGGTTCTTGAGTTCGGTGTGATAACCACCCCAGCGCGCGATGATGTAGCCGAAAATCAGCAGGCCGATGGGCGCGAGTAAGAGAAAATTAAGATCGAGGGGCCGGTCGGTCGGAGCGTTCAGCACTTCCACAATGGTGTAGACCGCCGCCGAGGCAAGTGTAAGTCGCAGCCCGTCGTTGAGCCCCCAACTGAAAGACGCGACGATGATTGAGAAGAAGAAGAAATAGTAGAAGATGCTGTTTGTGTTGCTGGTAAACACGATCAGCGGCAGGTACCAGAGCAAGTCGAGCCACGGAATGATTCTGGATGCGACGACCGTGTTGCGGCGGACTGACAGGTGATAAACAACCAGGCCGTAGAGCGAATAGAGAACGAGAGCGACGTATGTTGCTATGGCCCAACGTGCCGGACGGACGGGTTCGATCAAGACGACGAGCAGCGCCGCCGTGCCGAGCACGACGCGCACGCCGGCGATCAGACGGAGATCTATCCACTGTTCCGAGAGTGGGTCCTGCGTTCTTTTTTTTGTCGAATCGTGGTTCAAAGTTTTTTATAGGTCGAATAGGTCCAATAGGTCGAATAGGTCCTATATATATATAGGTCCTATAGGTCATATAGGACCTATTACCCTAACGATTCATTCAGCCTTTGCAATATCTTCCACCCGCGCTCTGCTTCTTCGCCGAAGAGCACGACGTCGTTCTGGCGTTCATCGAGATCCAGGCCGAGGCGCGATTTGACGTCGCCTTCAGCCGGTCGATAATGAGCGCTCGTGATGTGGTCGATGTGGACCAGCAATCTACCGCCTTCGGGATGGGCGACATCAATGAATTTCATTTCGTGTGCTTCCTCAAAAAGTGTGGAATAAGTACTTAACGGCCGTAGGATCGCGGTGATCTGTTTCCGATGTGGATATGAGGGCCGGTTGCAACACCGGGAATAGGTCCTCGAAAGACCAGAAACGGGATCGATTCGGCACGCAAAAAAGCTATCAGCGCGCGGCCTTCGACACTGTCCGGATGCAGATTTACATCCATGCCGTTGCGATGGTCCAGACCCCAACGCGTGTGCAGATCCGACTGTCCGAAGGCTGACAGCGGCAACGGCTTATTAAACTTCTCGACAAAAAATTCTTTGATCTTCGTCGCCTCTTTGATACTCCACCTCGTTTTGGGCGCAGTCTCTGCAGCAGGTGTTTCAGCAGGAGGCTTCGGATGCTCGATGCGAACCACGCGGGCGCGATCGATAAACGTGGTGACGTTGCCGCGTTTGTACCAGTAGCCGTCGGCGCTTTCCGAGACCTCGTCCACCAGCAACGAATCACCACGGACGAGCACGAGCGTCACCGGCTGAATCTCTTCCGCCGCAGGTTCGGTCTTGGCGGCTGGTGTTTCCGCAGATTTTTCCTGCGCGTAAACACACGAAGCCCCGATCACCAGGATCAGGACGAGCAGGAGAGGTATACGGGGCACGGACAACTACCTTTAACTCTTCGGCGCGAAATACCCGACTCGCGTTTGTGGGCGGTAAGCCGGATTCGCAGTTTCCACACGCACACGCCGGAAGCTTCCGTCGCGAGATTTGTTAAGCGGCGTAAAGTACAACGCGTACTGATGTCTCAATTCATCGGCCACTTCAGCGTAAGTCGATTCGAGCGCGTCGAAGGTGAGCGGCCTGTAGAGCCGGCCCCCCGTCGCTTGTGCAAGCTGGGCGAGGTTCTCCTCGCTCTGGTCCAACACGCGCAGTCCCAAACGCAAGCGGTCGATGTTTGTTTGATTAAACTTGATCGACGCGTCGGTTCCGGCAAGCAGCGTGTCGAGTTCAGCGCGTTTGGCGGCACGCGAGATCTCAGTGTTCGCAACCACGTAAACCGCAACCTGCGCCCGGATCAGGGCCTGCAACGCCGTTTCGAGAGTCGTCGTACCCTGGCCGTTGTCGATACCGTCAGACAATACGATCACCGCACGGCGCGACTTCGTCACGGGTCCAAACTGCTCTTTGGAAGCGAGATACAGTGCATCGTTAAAACGCGTGAACATCCCCGGCTCGATGCGGTTCAAGGCTCGTTTCAACTGAAAACGGCTCTTGGTCCAATCCTGCAACAGCTCGATACGGTCGTCGAACTTTATCAGGCTGACTCGATCCTCCGCGGCCAGACGCGCGGCAAACCCTTCGGCAGCGCGACGAAAATCGTCGAGATTGTTTGCGACAGAAGACGACGCATCAACCATCAGCACAACGTCTACGGGCACTTGCCGCAGTGCGAGATCGCTCAACGGTTGCGGGGAGCCATCTTCGAATACGCGAAAGTCGTTGCGCGTAAGCTCCGGGACGAGACGCCCGTTGCCGTCGCGCACAGTTACCGGAAACATCACTTCGGTCGTATCAACCGAAACAACGTCGCCCGGACTTACTTCCTGTTCGGGTTCGGGTTTTTGCTTCAGCGTCGGGACTGGAGGCGGAGGTCCCATTGTTTCGAGGGATGATTGTGGAGTAGGCGTCGGTTTGGGCTTGGGCGCGGTACGTTGTTGGTTGCGGCGCTGGCCGTTGGCGCCGGCAAACAAGAACGCTGCACAAATTACCAATGCTATGAAGCGAAATACTGTCATACTTTTGAACGCGGATGACACTGATTGAAAACGCGGATTACTTGTCGTCGCCCATCGCGGCTTTCATCGCAGCGAGCACTTTTTCGCTGACGCGGCGTTTTTTCAGTTCCTCCAACTTTGCTTCCGCCAGGTCAAACTCCACCGGCGACTGCTCGATGCGGCGAATGATCGTCCCTTCTGAAAATCCTGCATCAACCAGCTCGACGATCGAGTCGTTAGTCAAACTCTTGGTCTTCTCGAGTTTCGTCGGGGCAGCAGTTCCACCAGTCTCTGACGGTGGTCTAATAATTTTAACGGTGGCGCTTCCGCTAAGATTACTCTCACCGGATGCCGAACCATTGCCCGTACGGCTTCGACTGCTCTGTCGCGAACCGGTGCTCGAACCAAAGATGTCGGTGCTGCTGCCATCGGAACCTTTAGTGGTCTCACTTCCACCTTTTAGCTCCGGCTTCTTGTCGAAGAATGGATCGTCGCCCCACGATGAATCATCATCAGTGGGAACTTCGTTGCCTTCCTGGCGGGCGAGCATCGCAACGATGATGTTTTCGTTGACGCCCGCGCGTTTCAGCTGGATCATTCGATCCGGAGAGAGATCGAAATTGGGAATTCGCGCGGCAATGATCAAAACAATCGTCTTTTCTTTAAAGCCGGCTTTGACAAGTTTGATGACCTCTGCGTTGGTTAGTGGACCTTCCTGTTTAGCTTGTTGTTGTCCACTCACACCGATCGCACATCCGATCAGCAAACAGAAGATAAATAGAGTCGTGGGGAAAAAAGATTTCATTGCGCACCCCCTCAGCGTTCCGGATCCGGCACATCGTTTTCTTTACCCGGCTGCCGGCCTTCCAGTCCGTATCGTTTTCCAATCGTTCTAACGTAGTCGCGTGTCTCTCGATAAGGAGGGACGTTTCGACCGTATTTGAGCACCGCGCCCTCACCCGCATTATAGCTTGCGAGCACCAGATTGACTTTCCCGCCAAACATGTCCATCAGTTCCCGCAGATACTTTGTGCCGCCTCTGATGTTCTCGGCCGGGTCGAAAGGCTTGCGAACACCGAGCCGCCGGGCTGTCCCCGGCATCAACTGCATCAATCCCATGGCGCCTTTTGGACTGACGGCGCGCGTCCGGAAACGCGACTCTTTCTCAATTACTAAAAAGACCAAATACGGGTCGATTCCGAAACGCTCGCCATTGGCCCGGATTAGCTGGTCAATTGTTGCGTTTCCGGAGGTCCAGTCCATGTTCCGACGGCTGGCGGCTGCAGGCGAGCCCGGGACCTCGTGCTCGATCCGGACTATCCGGTCTTTCGCCAGGAAAATCGACATGTTGTTGCGCGAGTACCACGCGCCGTCAGTGGCTTCCTGAACCTGGTCGACCCGAAACTTGGCTCCGTCTACGAGGTGAATCCAGATCGCGGCCGGGGCCGGCGCTGCCGGTTGCGGAGCGGCTGTCGCAGTCTTTGCGGCTTCGGGAGCAGCGGGTTTCGGTTGCTCGTAAATGGGCTTAACTGATTTGACCGGGTACGGCAGTTGGGCGGTGATGTTGCCCTTGCGATACCAGAGTTCTTCACCCTGTTTGAAAACTTCGTCTACCTGGAAGGTGCGACCGTCGGCAAACGTGATGATGTTGCCCGTGACTTTCGGGGCAGGAGTTTGTTGCTGCGCGCCAACCGTGAGGGCAGACAGCGAACACAAAACGAGAACCAACGTTATCTGTTTCCACTGTCCGCACATTTTATTACTGCTCGATCTTTCTAACCGTGTAATCCCTGGCCAACCGACATTGCCTCAGGGGCGAAGCCGTGCGACGTGCCGAAGTAATTTCCCCAGGCGAGGTCGACTAACTCTTTAGTCAGCCTCAGTTCGCGTCCTTCGAAGAGACAGATATCGTTGACCTTGTTCAGGAGGTCACGAGGTTCGCATCCCTTCATCACACGGTGCTCATGCTCGTATCGCTCGAGAATATGGCTCAAGCAACTATCGTCAATCGCGACACCGCGCACTCTCGCCGTGCGTCTGAAAATTTCTGAGAACGCAGCCGGTGTTGGTGGTTCGACGCGCGCCCGGTAACCCATGCGTCGCAGGAACGCTTCGTCTACCAGGTCTCGTTCGTTCAGGTTCGTGGAGAAGACCACGAGCTGTTCGAAGGGCACTTCGATCTTCTTGCCGCTATGCAGCGTCAGGAAGTCGACACGCCGTTCGAGCGGCAGGATCCAGCGATTAAGCAGATCCTGCGGCGACACGCGCTGGCGGCCGAAGTCGTCGATGACCAGTGTGCCACCGTTTGACTTCACCTGAAAAGGGGCTTCGTAGAATTTCGCCGAGGGGGACCACGTAAGGTCCGTATTATCGAGCGTTAATTCTCCACCCACGATAATCAGCGGTCTTTCGATCTCGACCCAGCGTCGATCGTGTTCGATCAGCGACGTTCTTTCGGGAACGGGCCGGTGACAGTGTGCGTCGAACACGCGGATGATGTTGCCGTCGATTTCGACTGCGTAGGGAATCCAGATCGAACCAAACAAGGCCTGGTTCATGCGCTCGGAAACGGCAGTCTTTCCTGTTCCCGGAAGTCCGGTGAGAAACAGTGACGACCGTGAATTGATCACGCAGCCGAGTGTTTGCAACAGCGAATCCGGCAAAACGAGATCTTTGAAAGCATTGCGGACCGTTTCGAGCGAGGCGGGCTTGGAAGGCACTGCCTGCAGCCGCATCATGAACGCATAGTCGTCGAGAGAAACGGGCGCTGGTCCAAGATAGCCGCTTTGCGAATTCAGCCGCGACACGCGCTCCCAACCGTGATCGAGCATAGCGTAGCGAGTCGAGCCGACGGCGCTCTGTAAACGCATCTCGATCAGCTTCTCGCGATACAGTTGGTAGAGCAGTTCTTCCGTGAGCACGCGCGGCAGGTGAAGCCTGTCGGCCACAGCCGTGGTGGTCGGGTCGGGAAGCATGGAAACGTGTTTCAGGGCGAGATCACAAAGAAACTGTTCGTGAATCCCTGAATCGGCCAGCTCCTCCAGCATCGGTGGGCCCAAGCCTTCAATTTCTGATCGGCTCAATATGCTCAGGTTTCCCATAGAATTTTGGTCCTCTAATTTTAATAGGACAGATAGGTCGTATAGGTCTTATAGGACCTATTCTTTCGTTGCGCTTGCTGTTGCGCGAGCGGCGATTAAAGCAGTGTTTGCTTCGGACGCCATCAAGTCCTGGCCGTTGCGCTTGTAAAGCACCACGAGTCGCAGCAGGATCTCTGCCGTCGGACGCAGTGCGCGAGCTGCTTCGAGATGTTTGATGGCTGCCTTGTCGTAAGCCATCGACTGTGCCCTGTTCGCGACGTTCATGTGGCCTTCATACTCACCGACCGCACGAACAAAACACTCATAAGCTTCATCAAACTTCGCGCGTTGCGCCTGGACCAGTCCGAGGTTGTTCCAGTAGCGCTGCACCTCGGGTTTAGCTTTGGTCGCGCGTTTCAAATACTTCGCAGCCTTGTCGTTCTCGCCGTTTTTGAAGTAGAGGTAACCGAGGTTGTTCAGGTACTCGGCGTTCTTCTCGTCGAGCTTTACCGCTGTTTCCAGCGACTTGAACGCACGGTCACGCATTCCCTTCGCTTCGTAGGCGACGCCAAGGAGACTGTGAGCTTCGTGCAACTTCGGATCGGTTGTAGCAGCAGTTGAGAGGGCCGCGATCGCATCGTTGACGTTGCCGCTGTTGAGCGACGCGCGTCCACGCTCGAGATTTTGCTGCGCCGTTGCGAGAGCGGGAACATTCTCAGCCGGTGCGGCAGACGTGTCTGTCGTGCGCGCATCGATCACCTTCGACGCTCCCACCGCCTCAAACTTCTCCACGTCTTTGCGCGACAGCCGCTGAGGCTTCTTGTCGTCTTTATTACCGATACCGAAGAGGCGTCCGATGGACTTGACCGGAAACTTCAAAACGCGCACGAACGTGTTGTCGCCTTTCGAGCGCCTGTCATCCCTGTCCTGCGAAGTCGTTTCGATTGTGGCAACTTCATCAGGCGTCAGCAGCATTCCCGCGACGTTCGGAAGCGGCAGCGCGCTGGCTACCAGCACCAACGTGAGCGATAAGGCAATTAAAGTTCGCTTAAGCATTAGCATGAGCCTCCGTGGCTAGAATCCAAGTCCACCGCCCAGCATGTCAGAGATGTTGAGCAATGCGGGACCGAGAATGATGATGAACATCGTTGGGAAGAGTAGCGCTCCCAGCGGTAACAAGAGTTTGAAAGCGGCTTTCTGCGCGGCCTGTTCTGCACGCTGGCGTCGCTTCGTGCGCAGACCGTCAGAATAAACTCTGACTGCACGCGCGATTGAAGTACCAAAGCGATCCGCCTGGATCAACATGCCGACGAGACTGTTGAGATCCTCGACCCCGGTTCGCTCCGCGAGGTTTCGCAGTGCTTCACTGCGCTCGCGTCCAACGCGGATTTCGAGGTTGGCCAGTTCAAATTCCTTGCAGATGTCAGGATGCACAGTCTT
>DASUPZ010000252.1:0-7645 GCA_036280855.1 Pyrinomonadaceae bacterium
CCAACAACTCGTCACACTGCGCCAGACTCGCACGAAACTCGGGGAAGCGGGCAGCCAACTCGCGTCCCATTCCCCACCACTGCGCCCCCTGTCCGGAAAACACATAGACCACACCTGAACCACCAGCACCTTTTCCGGTAAACACTCCCGCCGTTGGCTCACCACTCAGAAACGCTTCCAACTGCGCGCGCAACTCACCCGCCGAGCGCCCAACCACCGCCACTCGCTGACGGTGATGCGCGCGCCGCACACTCGCCGAATAGCACAAATCACCCACCGCTTCGTCACCGGCTAATCGCTCCACGTACCGCGCCGCTAACTCCCGCAACGCGCCCGCATCACGCGCCGACAACGGCAACACATAAACGTCATCCCGCTCGCCGGAAACAGTCGTCGCCTCGCGCCATTCCTCAACCAACACGTGTGCATTTGTCCCGCTAAACCCAAACGAACTCACCGCACCAACCCGCCGCCCGTGGTCCAACTGCCACGGCATCCGCTCCTGCGGAATCGCCACTCTCAAATCCTTCCAAGGGATGTATGAACTCGGCTCGCTGAAGTGCAACTGTTTCGGTATTTCACCGTGCTGCACGGTCAACACGAGCTTGATGAACCCTGCAATCCCTGCCGCCGCCTCAAGATGCCCGAGATTTGACTTCACCGACCCAACGATCAACGGCCAATGACGTCCTTCGTCAAACACAGCGGCGAGCGCACGTATCTCGATCGGATCGCCAAGCGAAGTCCCCGTTCCATGCGCTTCGACAAACGACACCTCCCGCGGATCCATCTGCGCATCCGTCAACGCGCTGCGAATCACCGCCTCCTGCGCTGGGCCATTCGGCGCAGTCATCCCCGCGCTGCGCCCATCCTGGTTCATCGCCGAACCTCGTATCACCGCCAGCACATTGTCGTTGTCCGCGAGGGCATCTGACAGCCGCTTCAGGACCACGACTCCACACCCTTCACCACGCACATAACCATCAGCACGATCATCAAACGCCTTGCAACGTCCATCCGGCGCCAACGTCCGCAGTTGCGACATGTAAATGTCCGGCCACGGCGACAGAATCAGGTTGACTCCACCCGCGAGCGCCATACGACACTCGCCCGCTCGCAAACTTCGACAAGCAAGATGGACCGTAACGAGCGACGACGAACACGCCGTGTCAACAGCGAGACTTGGACCATGCAACCCAAGCAGGTACGAAATCCGCCCTGCCGCGAAACACGAAGCGTTTCCGGTGCCGAAATAAGCATCGATACGCGCCGGCTCTTCCGTGACGCCGTGTAGTTGTCCGTAGTCATTGCGGCAAATGGCGATGAACACGCCCGTCTGGCTGCCGCTGAGTTTGTCCGTCGCCTGGCCCGCATGTTCGAGAGCTTCCCAGCTCACCTCCAAAAGCACTCTCTGTTGCGGGTCCAGACTGTTCGCCTCGCGCGGCGAGATCCCGAAGAACGCGGCGTCAAACTTGTCGATATCGTTTATGAATCCACCCCAGCGCGTGTTCATCTTTCCGGGCGTCGCGGGCGCCGGATCGTAGTAGCCATCGACGTCCCAACGATCCGAAGGAATCTCGTCAACGGCATCGACACCGTTCACAAGTGCTTGCCAGAACTCGTCAGCCGAATTGATGTTGCCGGGAAAGCGGCAACCAATTCCCACGACGGCGATGGGTTCAGTCTTCGGCTTCGACTCAGACTCCTGCTGGGCCTGCAAACGCAACGCAAGCAGCGCGCGTTTTCTTGGCGGAAGATTCGCAATGCGATCGGTTAGCTGACTCATCGAATCACACAGAACTTAATCATGTAAATCATGTCTAATCCTGAAATCCTGTAAAACAATAGTTTGTGCCTATAACCGGAAATCAGCTTCACAGGATTACACGATTATCAGGATTAACATGATTTTTTGTGCAAGCCGCGGCAGACTGGAGAGGCAGAGCATCGATGGGCGCTTTCTGGAAAGAATCAAGGTAATACTTCCCGCCCTGGTTCCAAATCTCCATCAGTTCCTGTCCATTCACGCGCGCGGCCATGTCTTTTCTTATCTCGGTCAACTCGTCGAACGAAAATTCGTCGCCGCGGAGGATCGAAGTATAGAAGTTGTAAAGTTCGGGATTGGTGTCGATGTCAAAGGCGAGCCGTCCTTCTTTGTGAAAGCGGCGATAGTCGTTGGTCCCACAGATCGGGATGTGCAGAAAGAAGTTCGCGAACGGATAGGTGCGGCCTCCGGTGAGGTCGAGAATCTCGTTCTTCAGTTCGAGCATCCGATCTTCGGTTCGACTGAGCGACTTAAAATTCTCGGCGGGATTGCCGATAATAACGCCGAGATTCAGCAGCGCGACGCCTTTCTGCGCGATCGACAACAGAATTCCCTTTTCAACGTCAAACGCTTTCAATTTGCGATACGGCAACTCGCTTGCGTCGATGCGTTCGAGCGGGATGTAACTTCGATAGCACCCGGCGCGGCCGTCGTACTGAAACATCGCTTCGATCAGTTCCTCGTCCAACACTCCGTTTTTCTCGAGCTTTCCGATCTCCACGCCGTTCGCAAACTCCCACACAAACCGTTGTTGAAACATCGACCGGAACCATCGCAGCACTTCGTCACGACCTTCAGGCAGATCGAGCCGCGAGAGAATGTTGTCTTCGATCAGCAATAGCGTGCGAATACCGAAGTCATGAAATTGGTTCAGGGCATGTTCGATACGCTCTTCGCTCATGTAGCGATACCGCCCTTTAGTGAAAGGCGTGGAACAGAAGTCACACGACTGACGGCAACCGCGCGACGTTTCAACATACATCAGCGGCGGAGTGATGCCCGCCGGCAGTCCTCCTTCATGGCTCTCGGTGTAGTCCGCCAGGTTCACCAGATGGAGCGCCGGATCGGGGACGCGATCGAAGTCAGTGAGAACCGGCGCCTGCTTTTCCAGGTGACCGCGGATGAGATCGGGCAGTGTGAGTTCGCCGTCGCCGGAAGACACATAGTCCGCGCCTCTCGAATGAAAGTAATGCTGCCGATCGACTTCCGCGCGTTGGACCATCGCGTCAGATCCGCCAATCCACACTTTGACTTTCGGATTCACCTGTTTTGCAAACTCGATCAGGTTGCCGATCACTTCCGCTTCCTGCGTAAAGTTGTTGGTGAAGATCAGCGCGTCTGATGAGGCGATCGTGTCTGCGACTTCGGCGAAGGGCATTCCAACCTGGTGGGCTTCGATGGTCCTGCTTCCGTATTTAATCTCCTTGTACTTCACTTCCTCGTTCCCGAGCGTTTTCATGTCAACGATGCGCACATTGATTTCCGGAAAAGTCTTTTCGATGATGGCGGCCAGCATTAACTGAGAGATTTTGGGAAAGTGCGTTCGCACTGCGCCCAGGTTGCGACCGTCAATCGACAGTTTGACCGCCGGTCCGTGAATCAACGTGATATTGCGCATGGCAATTGTTCCTGGGAGTTGGTCCCGGTTGGGCCAACTCTCTACTGAAGGGGTGTGAAGACGACGGGTAGAGCTTTCAATGCGCGCGCGGTCGGATCCGGATACCAGTCGAGTTCGTCAGATTCGAGCCGCACGTCCGGTAGCCGGCGCAGGATCGTGTTGATCGCAATCTCGGTTTCGACGCGTGACAGCGCTGCGCCGAGACAGTAATGAATACTCGCTCCATATCCGAGATGGCCGGGCGACTTCCGCGAGATATCGAGCTTGTCGGAAAACGGGCAGTGGTCCTGGTCGCGATTTGCCGCGCCGAGATGCAGCCAGACCATTTCACCTTCGCGAATGAGAGTGTCGTTGAACTGAACGTTCTGTGTCGCCACCCTGCGAATCATCTGGCAGGGACTGTCGAAGCGCAGCATCTCCTCGATCGCAGCCGGCGTGCGAGACGGATCGCGTCTCAGCGTCTCGAGCACGTCAGGGTTTTGCAGGAGGACGAGCAGGTGCGTTCCGATCATGGCGGTGATCGTTCCGTGTCCCGCGAAGAGCAGCATCACGCAGTTTGCGAGCACCTCTTCCTCGCTGATCCGGTTTTCCTGGCTCTCGGCAAGAATGAAGTTATTGATTAGATCGTTCTGCGGTTCTGAATGACGCCGCCGTTCGAGCAGGGTCCGGAGGTAATCCACCATCTCCAGCACACTCTTCTGCGCATTTCGTACGATCTCCGGTGTCGCGCATGCGTCGCCGATCAGATCGCCTATACCCAGCGACCAGTGAAGAAAGCGTTCGTAATCTTCGCGCGGCGTGCCCAGCATCTGTGCGATTACGATTGCGGGAAGCGGAACGGCGAGATCGGAAACAATATCCATGCGGCCTGTGTGCTTGACGTTGTCGATCAGTTCATCGGTTACGGTTTGAATGAACGGCCGCAACAGTTCCACCAATCGCGGTGTGAAGGCTTTGTTCATCAAACTTCTGACGCGCGTGTGGTCGGGCGGATCGAGTGTTCCCAGCCACATCGAGAGGTGTTGCTGCAAAGGCTGCGTCTCTTCGCGCACGTCGTCGCTGAGGCGGCTAAACATCGCTGCGAACCCACCGCCTGGTGACAAACGCGGATCGTGAAGGGCCGTCATCACGTCGTCGTAGCGCGTGAGCACCCAGCCATAAAGATCGTCGCTCCAATGGACCGGCTCCTCTTTCCGCAGTTGGTCGTACAACGGATAAGGGTTTGCTCTCATGCTCGGATCGAGCAGATCGAATTTCCTGGTTTTCAGAGTTTCCTGTTCAATCATTCTCGTAACCTCATGGACTTTGATAGCCACAAAGAAGCACAAAAGGCTCAAAACTCAGCCAATCTGCGCCGCCCTTTTTCTGCTTCTGCTTTAGTGTTTTTGCTTGTGCTTTTTGTGCCCTTTTGTGGCTACTTCAGAAGTTCGCGTGCATAGCCCTGAAGCATCATTTCGACTGTGTTATCAGGCAGACTTTCGAGCTCTTCAAGAATTCCTTCCAGCTCGGGATCGACTTCGGCGGCGACTTCGATTGAGGGACGCACTTCGTCATCGAACACCAGCGTCGCGAGATAGGCATAGACCGAGTCGATCGTTGGATAGTCAAACAGCAGCGTCGGCGGCAACTGTCGATCGATCGAAGTCGAAAGCATGTTTCGCAACTCGATTGCCATCAGTGAATCGAGCCCGACTTCCGCCAGGGGCTGATGAGGATCGAGAACGAATGAGTCATCGAATTCGAGGATCTTTGCGACCTGCCGGCAGAGATGTTCGCGCAGCAACACACGTCGAGGAGTGCCGGGTTCCGCCGCGTTGAGTTGGCTGAGAAAGTCACTGGTCGAATCTCTCGAAGCTGTAGTGGCACCAGTCGATCGCGTTAAGCCGGCGAGCAACGGCGGTGGGCGTCTTGCGGGCAGTTCTTTGAAGAAGACGGGCCAATCGACTTTGAGCACCGCGACTTGAGGCCGCGACTGCAACATCAGCTCGTTTACTACTTGCAAACCCTGCTCGGGTGAGAGTGAATCGAGACCTTTTGCCAACCACTGGCTTTCGCGCCGTTCACCGAGGACTTCCGCCATTCCGGTCCTGGTCCAACCGGCCCAATCGATACTCAGCGCGGGCAACCCGAGACTCTGCCGGTAGTGGGCCAACGCGTCGAGGAAAGCGTTCGCAGCGGTGTAATTGCCCAGGCCCATCAACCCGAGGAAAGCAGCAGCCGAAGAGAACATCACGAAGAAGTCGAGCGGCATTTCTCTCGTCAGGAGATGCAGGTTCCATGCGCCGTTGACCTTCGGCGTCATGACGCGCGCGAATCGCTCACGATCGTGTCGCAGCAGCACGCGGTCGTCGAAGATTCCAGCGGCGTGAATCACGCCGCGTACCGGCGGTGTGATGTCTTTTAAAAGACTGGCGACGGAATCTGCGTCGCTGACGTCGGTTTGCGCGGCGTAGACGTTGACGCCGGATTGTTCCAGCTTGCGCAGTGTGAGTCGTGCTTCCTCGGTTGCGGCGCCGCTGCGGCCGGCGAGCACGAGATTGCGCGCACCCCGATCGGCCATCCATTGGGCCAACCGCAAACCCATACCGCCAAAGCCGCCGGTAATCAGATACGACGCGTCACTGTGGAAGCGTACACGGCCGAACGCCGGCTTGTGTTTAGCTGGTTGCAATCGTGCGATATACCGGTGTGCGCCACGAAAGCCCACGCGATCTTCGCCCACGTTGGACAAGATTTCGGTAATGATTCTGTCGCAGTCTTCTTCGGTTGAATGGGAATCGAGGTCGATCAATCCACCCCAGATTTCAGGATGCTCCATCGCGATCGTTGGGCCGAGTCCCCACAGAGGCGAGGTGGAAAGAGTCGATTGATCGCCGGCGACTGGTTGCGCGCCACGCGTCACAACCCAGAGAGACTGGTTCCCCAGCTGCCCGGCGCGCCCCTGGACCAGTTCAAGCAAGTTGGCGCAAGCATCAAGAGCAGCGCCGGCAACATCCGCGGTTTCATTCAGAGTCGAGAGATATATGACACGAGTTTCAGGTGATTCGCGCAGTTGATCTACTACGCGTCCGCCACGCAATTTAATAGCCGCGGCCAGTTCGTTTCCGAGTTTGCTGCCATCGTTGACGATCAGCCAGTCGCCAGCGCAGTCAGCGGTGATCGCTTCGGCGGCTACAGGTGGAGCTTGCGCGAGAATCAGGCTTGTCTGCAGATCATCGTCGCCGGTGTTTTCAGGAACCGCGCGCGCTTCGATGAACTCACATTCAGCCAGCAGCTCGAGCCATCGTTTCGCCGGTAACAACGGATAATCGGGACGAAGATCGTTGTCTTTGAACTCCCACCACCCGTTGGTAAGTCCAAAAGTGAAATCGACGAGCCGTTGCTTTCCAGTGGCTTCGAGCAGTAGGAACAGACCGTCAGGCGCCATGAGCTGCCTTACGTTGTCGAGCGCTGTCCGCAGATCGCTTGTAGCGTGAAGTACGTTCGAAGCGATCACGACGTCAAACTGGTGAAGCTCGAATCCCTGTTCTCTGGGATCGCGTTCGATATCAAGCAGCTTGTAATTGATAAAGGCGTAGCCCTGGAATTTTTGACGGGCCTTGTAGAGAAACAGGTTCGAGACGTCGGTGAAGACGTACGAGGTTTGCCCGGACGGCAGCAAAGGCAACACGTAAGCGGATGTGCCGCCGGTGCCCGCGCCGATCTCGAGCACGCGAACAGTCTCACCGTCTTTCAAATTTGCGAGTGCGAGCCGGACTGCCTGCTCGACCATCGAGTTGAAAGTTTGTGCAAACGGAGAAGCTTCGTAGAGATGTTCGGCCTCTTCGAACGATCCACCGGGAAACAGCAGCTCCAGTGAATCGGAGTGGCCGGTAAGGATCTTTGCCAGGCTGTCGCCGCATCGTCCGAGTAATGTCAGCTCCGCTCTGTAGGCTGGATGTTCGTCAATCAGCGTTTGCCACTTCGTAGCGGCGTCGCCGATCGGCAGTTGGCCCACTTCGAACCGATCGCCTGCACGAATGAGAATGCCGTCTTCACACAGGATCTCGATCATCCTGTTCAGCAAACGACGATACGAAGGCAAAACACCGAGCGTGTCGATTTGCGATCGAGGAATCAGGCCTTCGTGTGGATTCAGACCTAACTCGCTGAGCGCTTCGACCACGTACATCGAACATAAAGCGTCGATTTCAGGTTCGACC
>DASUPZ010000253.1:0-3115 GCA_036280855.1 Pyrinomonadaceae bacterium
GCCGGATGCGTTCGCGTGAATTACGCCGGATGCGTTCGCGTGAATTACGCCGGATGCGTTCGCGTGAATTACGCCGGATGCGTTCGCGTGAATTACGCCGAAGGCGTTCGCTAATTTCAGCCCAGGGTTGGAGCGCAGCGACAACCCTGGGAATATTTTTGTAGTTTAGTTTTCAACCCTGAAAGGGTTCGCTTGGGATTAACCCTTTCAGGGTTGAAGTATGCTTCTTAATTTTTTGTCCCAGGGTTGTCGCTGCGCTCCAACCCTGGGCTGGCATTAGCGAACGCCTTCGGCGTTATTAG
This sequence comes from Pyrinomonadaceae bacterium, assembly GCA_036280855.1. Classification (GTDB taxonomy): domain Bacteria; phylum Acidobacteriota; class Blastocatellia; order Pyrinomonadales; family Pyrinomonadaceae; genus PSRF01. The sequence continues at coordinate 303 of DASUPZ010000253.1, forward strand.
TAACCGATCAGTGGTCCAACCTCAGCCTGGGCCACTGACGTTCTGATCTGCAACTCGTTTGCATCCGCAACGATCGTCATGTTCGCCAAAGCACTCTTCGCCAGCACGCCCTTTGCTCCAGACAATCGACCAACCATCATTGCTCCGAATAGCTTGAGACCTTCAAGCGTGTCGCCAAGGCTTTTGGCCGCGGTTGCGTTTTCTGCCCGGGCAGCGAGAAACAGTTGCAGGTCTGTGTTAGTCGTCCCCACCGAGCCGTACACCTGACGCAACGTTTTCAACTCGGCGGTGATAGGAGCGTTGCCGATGTCGAGATTATCAACCAACTGATCGGTCATGTTGCTGCCGAATCCGATGATCGCGTTCGGGTCGCGGCTGGCGAGTGCGATCAACTCATTGTTTGCGCGCGCGCTCCCGCGGGTGGTGTCGATTGCGGCGCGAACGCCTTCCGGATCTCCAAGCGCGAGCGTGTTGGTGTCGAGCGGCGCCGCGGCGAGTTCACTGAGCCTGAAATTGAACATGCCGAGCAGTCGAATATGTTCATCGAGCGTGAAGATGTGGATCGTCTTGTTCTTATACTTCTCTTCGCGGTACTTTCCGTTTGCAGCGACCCGACCTGCTGCAACCATCGCCGCCGAGCTGAAACTTCCATTGGCGAGTGCGACCATCTGCGCTCTGGTCACGCCTTCAACCGGATGCGTGAAACGAACGCCGAGAGCGATCTGTTGAAACATGCGCGGATCCAGCCCGGTACGCTCTTTGAACCTGTCGAGATGCGCGTTGGCCTCGTCGAGTTTTGCGGGACTGCCGGCCAGAATGCGCGGCATCGCTTCGTTCAGCAGCTGTTTCACTTTTATGTGGGCCACTGCGTCTGATTCCGGCAGTGACGACATCAAATTCGGAGCTGCCGGCGCATTGTTGCGCGCACGTGTTTGGGCGCCGGCTTCGATCAGGAAGCCGCACGCGAGTAGCGGGAGAATAATTGCAAAGCGGAAAAGTTTGGTTTTCATGTAAATCATGTGTAATCCTGTAAATCCTGTAATGTGATCCCGTAACCTGTGAATCAACTCGTTTTCCGATGCCTGAAAGCGATACAGAGGTTGGCCATTTTCACTCGGTCGTCATCCTTCGCCGGCGAAGCTCACTGAACGCAATCCTCTCGTAATCCCCGGGAATTTGGAAAAGACCGCCCTCGACTTCGAGTCTCAGATCCGAAAGTTCCATGTGAATGCGAGTGCCCTCCGGCGATGTCGTTTCAGATCTGACCGGCATTTTCAGCGCATCGTCAATCCAGATCAGTGTCTCACTCAACCTGACGTTTTCCGTGTCGGAACTGTTAACAAGAACGCGATATTTACTTGTCTTTCGCCCACCCATCACTTCATTTCCAAGATTTTGATAACTCGTGGTGCCTGTGTCCGCGTGCAATAAGCTCTCTGGCGAGACCTGCTCGTCTGTATTCATGTCAGGTTCGGCGACGACGTCTGCGTAAACCTTTTCCTTCGGTACCAGCACAAACCGGCCTTCCGGAAGCTCGAGATAAACCGTTCCATCCGACTCATTGCGACGTCTCTCGCCGTCTTTAGCAATCAGAGTTTTAGTGACGACAGTTTTCCCCTCGGCAGTCGTGATGGTGATGGTGCGCGTGGCGCGATAGCGTTCGGGCTCCTTTGTTTGAAAAGGGGGAGTGGAAGAGACGACGACTTCAGTTGGAATGTTTTCGGTTGTGGTGAGCTCCGTTTGAGATCGACAACCACCAAGACAGAGAAACACGAGCGAAGCGCAAACAACGGATGAGAAATTGCTCATACACGTTCGAGCAACAGGGCGAGTCCCATGCCGCCGCTGACACACAACGTTGCGAGTCCGAGTTTCGCTTGTCGCTTATGCATTTCATGCAGGAGCGTGGTTGTGATCCGGACGCCCGTGCAGCCGATTGGATGGCCCAACGCGATGGCGCCGCCGTTGACGTTGAGTCGATCGGCGCCAAAGCCGAGTTCGCGATCGCAGGCGATCACCTGCGCCGCGAATGCTTCGTTCAGTTCTATCAGATCGATCTGTTCGAGCGTCAACTGCCGGCGCTCCAGCAGTGCGCGAACGGCAGGAACCGGACCGATGCCCATGATGTCTGGCGCGACACCGCAGATCTCGTAATCGACGATCCGGGCCTGCGGAGTCGCGCCGTGTTTCTTCAATCCTTCTTCACTCAGCACGACTACCGCAGCGGCGCCGTCAGTTATGCCTGATGAGTTGCCGGCGGTCACTGTGCCGTTTTTTGAAAACACCGGCGGGAGTTTGGCGAGATCCTCGAGCGTAGTTCCGGCGCGACAATGTTCGTCTTTGGCGAAGCTCGTCGTCTTGCCGCTGATTTCGAGCGTCATCACTTCGTCGTCGAATCGACCAGACTCGATCGCCCCCTGGGCTTTCTGTTGCGATCGCAAAGCAAACTCATCCTGTTCGTCGCGCGAGATCTCATACTGCCGCGCAAGCTTCTCCGCGGTTTGGCCCATCAGCAGTCCTGACAGCGGATCGCTGAAGCCGTCGCGATACATTCCGTCGACGAGTTGTGTGTTGCCCATGCGCATGCCCCAGCGTGCGCCCTCGGCGAAGTAGGGAACGCGCGACATGCTTTCCGTGCCACCTGCAAGAACTGCGTCCGAACGCCCGAGCATGATCTCCTGCGCGGCGAGAATGATGGCCTTGATACCGGAACCGCATGCCTGGTTGATCGTGGCGGCGGGGATCTTTTCGGGCACGCCGGCGCGCCAGGTTATCTGTCGTGCGACGTTTGGCCCACCACCAGCCTGGCGCGC
>DASUPZ010000254.1:0-4203 GCA_036280855.1 Pyrinomonadaceae bacterium
TACCTCGAGCGGGTCGGCTATCGCGTCGTCGCTGCAAATTTCACTCTACCCATCGGTCGAAACCTTCGCGGCGCAATTGTCACCGCCGAGATCGATCTCGTCGCCTATGATCAAAACACTCTGTGCTTCATCGAAGTAAAAGCGCGGAGGTCAGACTGGTTCGCGCCGCCGGAAATCAACGTCGACTTACGAAAACGCCGGCAGATCGCGCGTGCTGCACGTGTCTACCGGCGTATGCTCGGAATCGAAAAGCAGCCTTACCGCTATGACGTTGTCACTGTCATCCTCGACGACGAATCATCTCCCCAGCTCAAACTCCTCCGAAACTTCTGGACCGACGAGTCTGTCCGACGCAAACGCCACTGGTCATCCGATCCGTTTTATCTTTCCTGAGCCGTGGTTATCTCCTTCTCTTTCGACGGCGCGTTCTTCACGTGCCTGTCAAACCAGCTAATCATCTCGTAAAGCACGTGTTCGATACTCTCGCGCCCTGCGTAACCGTGCGCTTCGTGCGGCAGCATCACGAGTCTTACCGTGGCGCCATTACCTTTCATCGCCTGGTACATTCGTTCCGACTGGATCGGAAACGTTCCCATGTTGTCATCAGCCTCGCCGTGAATCATCAACATCGGTTCGTTGATCTTGGAGGCAAACATAAAAGGCGACACCTTTAAATAAAGCTCCGGCGCCTCCCAGATGGTGCGTCGCTCGCTCTGAAAACCAAACGGCGTCAACGTGCGATTGTAAGCCCCGCTGCGAGCGATGCCGGCACGAAACAGATCGCTGTGGGCCAACAGGTTCGCAGTCATAAACGCGCCGTAACTGTGACCACCGACGCCAACGCGATCCGGATCGGTAACACCCATCTCGGTCGCTTTGTCGATCGCAGCCTTCGCACTCATCACGATCTGTTCGACATAAGTGTTGTTGACTGTTTCCGGACTGCCAACCACCGGCATGGTTGCGTTATCAAGCACCGCATAGCCTGCGAGCAGGAAGAAGAGATGCGACGATCCACTGATCGTCGTGGCGCGCTGAGTTGAACCTGCGATCTGACCGGCAGTAGTCGGATCGGTAAATTCAACCGGGTAGGCCCACACCACGGTCGGCAACCGCGTGCCTTCTTTATAGTTTGGCGGCAGGTATAACGTGAACGAACACTGCACACCATCGGCGCGCTTGTAAGTCACTAACTGCTTCTTGATGCCGCGCAACTGCGGCGTCGGATCCGCAAACTGCGTGAGTGGGCGAGCTGCGGCGGATGTTGCATCACCGCTGCTGCGGATAAAGTAATTCGGCGCTTCAGTTGGCGATTCGCGACGCGTGATGAACTGCTTCGCCTGGTCATCAAGTAGCGCCACTACGTTCTCGTAGCTGTTTGCATCACTGCGGAAGATGCGCTCCGACTTCTGCGTCTGCAAGTTGAAACGATCAAGGAACGGCCGATCGCCTTCGGGCGACGAGCCTGTGCCGATGAGATAGATCCAGTCGTCGTTTTGCATGATCGCTTGTGTACCGCCCACCGTGCGCGTTACGGGTGCGCCCGGATTGTTATAGCGATCCTGCTGATTACGGCTCCAAACGAGTTTCGGTGGCGTGTCAGGTTTCGTTGAGTCGAACATAAACGTTCTGAGCCAACGTTTGTCGCGTTCGTAATCAGTGAAGAGGATCAAACCGCCTTGTTCACCAAAGCCGGCGTTATTGAGCCGGTGCTCGGTTTTGAAGAGCTCAATGGGTTGTCCGGTAAACGGCGCCTTCAGTGCGAGTACACTGTCGCGGTGCGCAACCTTCTTCTTCGGATCGCCGCCGTCCAACGCCTTCACCCAAACGAGCGTCGCCGGCTCATTGGGCCTCCAGCGAATCGCACGTGGGCCAGTCGTTACGCCGTCGATCGGGATCTGGTCGGAGAGCGGCATGCTCGCAAGTTTATGGACCAGCTTGCCCTTCGTGTCCCACACTTCGATCTCTTTCGGAAACGCGGAATCGGGAAAGAGATATGAAAACGGTTTTTGTAAGCGGGCGATGAGAATGTGTTGCCCGTCGGGAGCGGGATCGATTGCCTGGAAGATCGCGGTCTTGCCGAATGGTGTTGAGCGTCCACTCACGGAGTCGACGAATACGAGTTGCGAGGTCGCATAATACTCGTAGAGAGTTTCGTCGTGGGGGCTTCTTAATAGATCTTCGAAAGTCCTGACTGGTCCCGCCCGTCCTGAGCTCTCTTGTGTGTTTGGCTCGTTGGGAACTGACGGCATCGCCGGCGCGGGTCCACGGGTTGCGGGCACGAGTTGGACCAGGAGGGTGCGATTGTCAGGCATCCACGTCAACGCGTTATTCATGACGGAGTTGATCGTCACGCCTTTGATGTTTCGGATCTTGCCGGTGGCTGTGTCGCCCACCCAGAGTTCCACTCGATTCGCAGCGCCATTCAGAAATGCGAAGTGCTTTCCGTCCTCACTCCATTCGACACCGCTTATCTTTGCGTTCGGAGGAACTTCGATTTTGACTTCCGAGCCATCGGCGATGCGCTTCAGAGTCAGAGCGACTGAGTACTGATACCGGTGCGGCGAGTTTGCCGCGGGGTTGATACGCCGGCCCGCGAGACGCAACATCGGTTGGGCCAGATCGGCAAGAGGCGGATTACGAACGCCAGTTGTGAGGATGATGTTATCGCGCGTGGGACTGATTGAAGCTGCCGGCGTGACCGGTGCGTTGAGAATGTCGAGCACTTCCTTCGGTGGCTTTTTGTAGCCCTGTTGTGCAAGTGCGACGTCGCCGATCAGTAATACAGCGATGATCGCGAGCGACGTGGAAGCTAAACGGGATGCTTTCATGATCGGCTCCTCCGCAAATCAATTAGACAAGTTGTGGCGGCTTCAAAAAATTGGATCGCTCCGCAAATTATTAGACGCGCGCGCACTTGTCAACCAAATCCGCGAATAAGATCCGCGTACATCCGTGTAAACCGCGTTCACTCCTTTTTATTAGTATTCAAAAACTCCTTGATGGGAATAAGCATCTTGTCCGGGTTTGTGAAAAGAAGCAGATGATCCGAGTTCGCGAAAATCGCCAATTGCGATTTGGGAATCAGATTGTGCATTTCGACGAGGTGTTCCAGACCAACGTCGTAGCGGTCGCCCGCAGCGATAAAAACTTCCGCCTGGATAGCCTTCATTTGATCTTTCGAAAAGCCTTTAAAGTCCGCCTCCATTTGAACTATCTTCGCTACGAGGCCCTTCCAGTTCGGGGCCGGCGACATCTTGTCATAAGGATCCTTCAATTCCTTTGGGGCAAATTTTTCCGGTGTCATCTCCCTGAAAGCCTCGAGCACGTCTGCCGGATACGATTCTTCGACCGGTCTATAGGCAGCGCTGGTAATTGCCAGGCGCCGTACGAGGGCCGGATGTCTGATTGCCAGCGCAAGACCGATTGTTCCGCCCATGCCGTAGCCGAAAACATCCGCCTGCTCAATCTTGAGGTGCTTTAGAAGAGCCGCCGTGTCATCCGCCATCTGTTCAAAACTAAAAGGACGGTTGATGTCGGCGGTGCGTCCATGTCCCTGCATGTCGACTGCAATTACCTGCCGGCCCTGGGAGAGGGTTGGATAAGTCGTTGCCCAACTAAATGAACCATGGAGCAAAACCAAAGGTTGTCCCGTGCCGTGAGTTTCGTAATACATTTTCAGGCCGTTGACGGTGGCATATTGGCCCTTCGTTTCCTGAGCGGCGGCGTTCTGACAGGCGAATATCGCCAGAATTAAGAAGATGCTCGGTTTTGAAAGAATGCTTTTCAACATGATCTATTTCCTTCCTTTAGACAGGATTTCAGGATTTCTCAGTCCATTCCGCCTGAGACCACCATATTGTGGCCCGTCACGTAAGAGGCCTCGTCCGAGCAGAGCCAGAGTACGGCCGCTGCCGCTTCCGGTGTTCTGCCGAGACGGCCCATCGGAACCTGCGCGTTCAGCCAGTTCGTCAATTCTTCGGCCTCCTGTGGTGACTTGCCTACGTAAAGCTCATCCATCAGCGGCGTGTCGAACCCTCCGGGGCAAAGGATGTTCACTCGAATTCCCTTCTGTGCGTACTCCTTCGCCACCGCTCGAGTGAGACCGATCACCGCACATTTTCCCGCGCAATAAATCGCCTGGCCCGCACCGCCGGAGTGACAACGTAGCGCGTCGACCGACGCGGTGTTCACGATTGTCCC
>DASUPZ010000255.1:0-11741 GCA_036280855.1 Pyrinomonadaceae bacterium
AGTGTGTGTCTGATGCGATGTCGGGGTCATCACTGTCCGACAGCGGCACGAGTTTCGATAACCTTCTAAGTTCTTCGTGATAAACGTGACCTATTCGATTTTCCAGCATGGCGTGGAAACTATGAATTGTTTGTCCCGCTCGTTGTAGCTTGCTGTTTATTCTTATGAAACGAGACACGACTGACAGAACCAGGTCGTTCAAATTACTTTCAAAATGTGACCTGTATTTTGGGTTGGTATCTTTGCGCCTGAGCCGTTCACTGATCTCGTTTGTAAACTGAACGTAGCTGTCTTCCCACGACTTACCATAAAAACTGACAAGAAGCTCCTTGAAGCGCTCCAAATCATCTTTGAGGATTCCATCAAATTCAGTTTTGCTCATTCCAGGAGAAGGTCACGAAATCGGTAAGGTGAACGACCTAAGATAGACTATATAGCCGGATTATCAGACAAGCGAACTGAAATCACTTGCCTGTGAGACATAGCCACTACTAAGTATCTGGCTGAGGCATAATAACCCTGGTTACTGAATTTCCTACAGGCGGATTTCTGGCAGACAGAGGCTAGTCGCCGATTGGCCCAACCACTTTCTTAGTTTTCTTCATCCGATCAACGGCTCACTTGTCACGTCTCCGCCACTCCTTTATTACTGACAGGATGGAAGCAAGCGGGAACAACGTGGCACTGGTCATGTCCTATAGCGGTCACAAATCGCTTGAGTCATTCAAGATCTATCTACACGCCCCAACACAGGCTGTATAGCTACTGATCAGCGCATCGAAAGCGTTGGCCTGTTCTTGGCCTCTTTTGCGGGAATGAGGGGAATCCCGGGAACAGCGGGAACAGTGGACGAGAAGGGTAAACCTTTGGAAAACCAGAAGATTGCGGTATCATAGCGGTCCGATAAAAAAGATTGCCCGCTTGGCTCAGCGGTAGAGCACTCGCTTCACACGCGAGGGGTCAGTAGTTCGAATCTACTAGCGGGCACCAATTTCTGTAATAGTACGGGCGATCGAGGATCGCCCGTTTGTGTTTTGCAGGCTTCGATGACTGATACCAAAATTGACGTTTCGAAAGGGCTCGTGTGCCGCTCGCACTCTACGCGGCTAGTTTCATCGATCGACTTCCGTTTGACGAAGTAATTCGTAACGCGATCAAAGCAGGCGGTGACACCGACACTGTCGCATCGATCACCGGACAGATCGCAGGCGCATGGATCGGCGCTGAACAAATCCCGCGCGCGTTGACCAACTCTCTTCCAGACGCGCAGAGCATCGAAAGAACCGCGGACGAATTTGCACGGACGCTGCAAAGCACATGATCCACGACTCAGAAAACTTGTTTTCGTATGGCACGCTGCAAATGGAGCCGGTGCAGCTCGCCGCATTCGGTCGCAAACTCACCGGCCAACCAGACGCGCTGATCGGATATCAACTCGAGTCGATTGCCACAAATGACCATGAGTTTGAGATCAAGAGCGGCGCCACGCAACACCGCAATCTTCGATACACTGGTGTTGCATCAGATCTCGTCGAAGGCACGGTGTTCCAACTCACGAAAGCAGAACTCAAGCAAGCCGATACTTATGAACCCTGGGATTACCAACGCGTGCAGGTCGAATTGAAGTCTGGCGCCACAGCCTGGGTCTATCTAAACAAGAACGCATAAATGCGAATCGCGATCTCCGGAACACACTGCACCGGCAAATCAACTTTGATCGATGAGTTCCTGCGAGTGCACCCGGGGTTTGTTCACGAACCTGAACCCTACACGGTTCTGGTCGAAGATTTCGGAGAGGAGTTTTCGGAAGAACCGAATGTCGACGACTTTCAAAGGCAATTGGAATTCAACGTCGAGCGACTGAAACACCACGCGCGCGAAGCGCGAGTCATCTACGAGCGTTGCCCGATCGACTTTCTCGCGTACATCGCCGCACTCGATACCAAATCCGCGGAATCTGTGCTGAACCAGGTAATCGAAGGCATGCGACACCTCGATCTGGTCGTCTACTTACCACTCGATCACAACCACGCAATTGAAGCCGAGTATCCAAAACTCCGCAAAGCAGTTGACCGGCGCTTAAGCGCTATCTACAACGAAGATGAATACGCAATCATCAGTGCAAGCGGCATCGACGTGATCGAGGCAACCGGTTCAACCGAACAACGTTTGCGCACCATCACGGCTTCGATATCTTCACTTCCTTAACATTGCACGGCTCGTTAACGATGCTGATCGGCAGATTCCCTCCGACGCCCGGCATCGATGCTGTGTATCCACCAGCCGTCCCCACGCCCATTGACGACGTAATCCGCAATGCGCAACTCGATCCGGTTGAAACAAGCACCGCCGTGCCTGTCATCTCGATCAGCGCCTGGCCACCGACAGTCGCCTTGCCCTCCCACGATCCACTCCCACTCTCCGGCACCTGCGCGCTGCCGCTCCCACTCATCGCACCACTAATCGTGATGAACCAGTCGCCCGTAAGCGTGGAGCGATCGATCTTCTCGTGAATGTTCACGCAGCGCTTCGCTTCATACTGAATGCCGCCGAAATCAGCTTTCGCAAGAATCGTTCGGGTCAGGCATGGTTGAATCCCACTACTCTCAGCGCCGCCCAGCAACTGAGCAATTCGCTCAACGCCTAACACGTATTCCAACTTAATCCGGCTTTTACCGCAGTCTGCCGCAACCTTGTTTCTTAACGAGTCGATTATGGAAACAAACCTCTGAAATGCACCTTGACCATTGGCACCCATCAACTCAAGCGCGCGGCCTTGCGCAAGGTTGTCGCTCATCACCTGGTAAATTGCGTCGATGTTCTTTTCAAACTGCTCGAGGTCCATCTTCTCGATGTTCTTGATCGTTTGAACCGTGCGCTTCTCGTTCTCAGCATCGACGCGGGTCTCCAGATCCTTCATTAACTCCTGTAAGGCTTCGTTGTTCTCAGGGCTGTAAGCTTCTCGTTCCTGCTCATTGATCTTCTCGAGGCGATCTTTCAGTATGTTGGTTACTTTGTCGAAGTTCTCACGAGTGATCTCGCCATTCTTATGCGCGGCTTCCGCCAGCTTGTAAGTGTCGTAGACGTAACGCCGGCGCTCCGCAAAGTGTCCCGTGTTGTTTGCCTTGCCGATGTTGTAGTTGTATTCCGTGTCTTCAGCGGTGCCGCTGCCTGAATCAAGACCGGGTAATTGCTTATCATCGACATTTGGGTTGACCTTCAGAATCACGTTACGTATCTGAAATTTTACCGGCGGTAGCGGCTGTTTCTTCAGCGGCTGTTTTACCGGCGATGCCGCAGGCGATGGTTTTGGCTTAGCATCACACGAGTTGAACTTTTCGCACGGGCAACTTGACGTTTGCGCCGCGGAGCGCCCGTCGAACAGTTGGGCCATCAGAATAAATAGCGTAACGGCAAAGATTGCCGCACGTATCAGAGTCTTCATAGTTTTTAGTACCGCCATTCCAGCTTGTCGCCCTGCGTGTAAAGGTAAGCCTTCGGGAAAAGACTGTTGCTGCCGAGCACTCCGTCACGATTCGTCGGCGACGGCGGTTCGAGCACGAGATTGGTTTCGCCGATGCCCTCGAAAAAGTGCGTGGTCCATTTGTAAGTGACTTTCTCGAGAGCGTTGGCCCGCGTTTCCTGGACCACGCCGTTGAGATTTCTGAGTGTTGCTTTGCTCGTTCGAGGAATGATCGTCAACGAGTCGCCGTTAATCGAAAACGAGCCCGACTCTTCGATGGTCCACCACTTCTGCACCTGTGCACTGCGTTCTGACTTGAACCTGTAAGTGCCGTCAGCGTTGAAGATGTATCTGATGCGCATGACGCCTCCATACGTTCCCGCCGAAGCATTGGTCCATGCGCCCACCACCAGATTGTTAACCGTGCCCGCACCGCCACCGCCGGGCGAACCTTGAACAATCAGCCGGCTGCCGGAGAGTTTTAATTTACCGGGCTCGATACCCAACACGAGTTGCATCGAGTAGCCGGCAAAGTCTTTGATCGTCGCGAGGCCCTCAGCGTTCCCGTTCTGTTTCGCGTCCATGTAATTCGTAAGCGCAAACCCGCCCATACAAACCAGCCAGTCGTGCATCCGGTGCTTTTCAGCGTTGGACATCGAGGCAAAGGCGGGAATGTTCGTCATCGCGTTTTCGAGCGACTGAAAAAGCTTGTCCGTGTCAGCGTCCGCGGGCATCTCTGTCTGGTGATACGTGACGACGTTTGACGCAATGAAGAAGGTCATCGCGGCGGCAAGGTTATTCGACTTCCCTTCCTTCGCGACCTCGGCTTCGTAGCCTTGTTTGATCTGCGTGAACGCATCGACTAGCGCCGCTCGTTGCTGGTCATTGCTGCCGAAGGCTTCTGCGAGAGCTCTCGTTACACCGGAGTCGCCGGCGGGAGTGAACTTCAGTGCCGGCGTCCGGCCCGGGCTTTTCGGGCGCGGGCTCTTCTCCTCTTCTTTTAGCAGACTCCAGATTTCGGAGATGTCGGGGCCTTTCCAGGTTTGTCCCACGCGATTGCCGGTTTGCGCGGCCGCGTGAATGTTGATAAGTGCGATAAGCGTTAGTGTTAAAAGTTTCATAGTTTTATACAGGTTACAAATCGTTCAGAGTTCAAGCTTTAGCTTGTTCGTCAAAGCCACAGCCTAAAGGCTGAACTCTGAACGTCTTCGTGTTTACAACTGCATCACTACTCTTAAATGTAAGTCCTTGCAAAAGTCTCGTTTGTTGCCGAAAATTCGCCGAAGGAACGCCGAATGTCGCCCAGAGAAGCCCGTATTTACGAGTTTGGAGAGTTTCGTCTGAACGCAGACGAGCATCTGCTGCAACGCGGACCGGATCACGTCGCCCTTTCACCACGCACGTTCGCCTTGCTGGTCAAACTGGTTGAGAACGCCGGTCGTCTTCTCGATAAGGAAACGTTGATACGCGAAGTGTGGGCAGACGCAACGGTTGAAGAAGGCAACCTCAACCGGACGATTTCAAACTTGCGCAAGGCGCTCGGCGAGAAACCGAATGAGGCGAGATTTATCCAGACCGTTCCGCGCGTCGGTTACCGGTTTATCGGTGAGGTGCGGCAAGTTGAACCTTCTCCGGAGCCGGTCGAAGTGCCGGCGACTCGCGTTCAGAGTCCGAGACGAAGGTGGATGGTGCCCGTGTCGGCGGCTGTGTTGTTGCTCGTGTTGTTTGCCGGGATTGTGATGTGGCAAAACCGGCAAAGTAGTGCCGCACTAAAAACCGCTACCGATCGAAACCCGGCGCCGATCCGCTTAACCGACTCTCCCGAAGACGATTCTCATCCGCGTTGGACTAACGATGGGCGCATCCGTTTCTTTCGCGTCGATGCGGATCGTCAGACCCGTTCCTTCATCATGAACGCCGACGGCACAGGCCAAACGCAGGTTCAGGATTTTCCGAATCCTCGATATGGCATCTGGTCGCCGGACGGCACAAAAGTCGTCTTCGAGAAGTCAAACGACAACGCCGCCTCGTACCTGGCAGATGCAGACGGCTCAAACGAGGTCGCGCTACCGTTTATGCGAGGCAACTTCGATTGGTCGTTTGACTCAAAAGAAATCGTCTATCAAAAGCGTGTCGATGCAACCGACGCGGAGATCTTTGTTTACTCACTGGCTACAAAGCAGAGCCGCAACATCACCAACCATCCCGGCTTTGACGCCGATCCGAGTTTCTCACCTGACGGTAAGCAGATCGTTTTCGTCAGCAGCCGCGACGGCAATCTCGAACTTTATCTAATCAATAAAGACAGTAGTAGTTTGAAACGACTCACATTCGATCCTTCGGACGATAGTCATCCCGTCTTCTCACCTGACGGAACCGCGATCGCATTCACGTCTGATCGGAAAAACGAAAGCGCCGATGCTTACCTGCTTCTCAATCCCAGCGGAAGCTCGATCACTCTGCCGTTAACTGATTGGAACTCAAACGAAACTGTCGAGCCCGGTTGCTGGTCTCCCGACGGGACGAAGATTGCCTTCTACTCAGATCGAAATGGCAAAGACGATGTTTACGTCGTGAGCGCCGAGGTGATTCGCCCACAACTGTTGCTCGCCGATGCTAAAAACAATCTCGGCTTCCCTTCTTATTCTCCCGATGGCACGAAGATCGTTTACCAGTCGGAACTTGAAGACAGGACGGGCGAGATCCGTGTGCTCGATCCTGCAAATAAGCAAACCCGCCTGTTGTTGAAGACCGAAATCCCTGACACGTCTCCCATGTGGTCTCCCGACGGGCAGTGGATCGCGTTTCAGAACCGCAGCGAGTCAAACACGGAGATCTGGTTGATCAAACCTGACGGCACCGGATTGAAGAACCTGACAAACAACCCCGCGAAAGACATCACACCCGCATGGTCGCTTGATGGAAAGCAGATCGTCTTCGCGAGTAACCGCGGAAACCCAACGCAGGTATTTCAGTTGTTTGTGATGAATTCCGACGGGACAAACCAGCAGCAGGTGTATTCGACGGCCAGCAGCGCGTCGCCAAACTGGTCGCCCGCCGGCGAGGACATCGTCTTCGCAAACGACAAAGAAGAGTTTCGAACCGGAAACTTTGAGATCTTTTCAATCGCGCCGAAGACTGGCGGAGCAGAAAAACGGCTGACGTTTCGCAAGCGTTATGACGTGTCGCCAGTTTACTCGCCGAATGGAAAACAGATCGTGTTTGTAAGCCAGGCAGACGGCAACTCGGAGCTCTACCTGATGAACCTTGACGGCAATGAGATAATGCGCCTGACGAGAAACTCCGCCGAGGATCTTGCGCCACACTGGTCACCGGATGGCAGCCGCATCGTCTTCAGCAGTAATCGCAACGGGAAGTTCGCTATTTACGAGATTAAAGTCATGTAAATCCTGATCATCATGTAAATCCTGTAGAAGGTTTGACAGGATTACAGGATTTGCAGAATTAACAGGATTCAGATCTCATCAAAGACGCAACCCGGAGACGTCTCGCACAGTATCACGTCATAACTATCAATCATCGGCATCGCGATCCCTTCCAGTTCTTTCTTCCAAAGCTCGCCTTCATAAAACTCCTCTTTCATCCGATCACGCTCCTCGAGCGAGGGAAAGCCACGTAGAAACACAAACTTGTTTGGGTTCTCGACGTCCAGAAATGGTCCAATGATCTTCATTCCGCGCTCGCGCAGCGCGGGCACCGCGCGCGTTTGAAAGAACTGGATAAACTCCTCGCGCCGCCCCGGCTTGATCCGGTACGCTCTCACTTCTACTATCATCATTACCTCCACCATCTTAATGATTGGGCCGCGGATTCACGCTGATTTCAACGCGGATCGAGGGTTAAATTCTCCAGGCGTGCGATGGGCGCTTTCAAGGAGCGTTTTTTCTTGAGCATGCCGGCCCAGAGGTCGCCAACGGACGCGATGCGTTGGGCCATAGATCGCAATGTAAACGTCTTTGGCCCAACTTCCCCGCTCTCCAGTTCTTCCCACGTACACGGCGCAGACACCGGCGCGCCCGGTTTGGCGCGCACCGTGTACGTGGCCGCAAAGGTCGCGCTATAACCATTTCGCCCGGTATCCACGAGAATGCGGCCACCACGATCGACTTTGTGAAACTCCTGCGTGAGATGATCGGGATTGCGTTCGACGAGAACCTTGCCCACGCCGTGCGCAAAACGCGCCACTGTTCCGAAGTCTGACTTGCCATCAAGCGGAACAGCGATGTGAAAGCCTTTCGATCCGGAAGTTTTGATCCAGCTCGGCAGACCGAGTTCCGCAAGCAGATCACGCAACCCCAACGCTGCCTTGCGCAATGAGTCGAGCGCATCTTCGCCGGCAGGATCAAGATCGAAGACACAGATGTCGGGGTTGTAGAGGTTCGGTGTGCGCGAGGGCCAAACGTGGATCGTGATGCTGTTCTGGTTTGCCAGCCACAGCAGCGAGCGCTTGTCGTTCGCAATCGGATGATGCACCGTGCCGCCATGCTTTGGCACCTCCACGCGCTCGAGCCAATCGGGAAATCCCTTCGATACGTCTTTCTGAAAAAATCCGGGCGCGCCGATGCCGCGATGAAAACGTTCCATCGTTATCGGACGGCGGCGCAGGTGCGGCAGCATCACCGGCGCAATCGCTTCGTAGTACGACGCGAGCTCGCCTTTCGTGATCCCCTCGCCGGGAAACAGAATCTTTTCAGGATGCGTGATCATCAACTACCGCGAGTAAACGTGGATGACGAAGTTTGCCGTGCGTTGTCCACTCGATGAAACCTACCTTCACCACGATCTTCGGCTGCACCCAGTGCCGGCGAAGACGTGGCAGACCTACGGCGCGTGTAAATGGAGGCTTCTCGATCTCGAGTTTATCCAGCCGCTCACGCAGATCGAGCAGTAATTTAGTATCGAATCCGGTCCCGATCTTTCCCGCGAAAACGAAATCGTCGTCTTTGTAGTAACCGACCAGGAGTGCGCCGAGCCCGATGCGCTTCCCCTGCGGATCCGTGAAACCGCCGACGATGAAATTCTCGGTCAGCTCGCATTTCATCTTCAACCATTCTTTCGAACGACGGTGTTCATAGATCGAACCACGTCGTTTCGCAATGACACCTTCCCAGCCTTCCGTCTGCGCGCGTTCCCACGGTGATGGATCGTCGATCAACTCGACTCGGTGCAACGGGGCTTTCAGCGGTAACTGCTCCAGCAGTGCGCGACGCTCTTCGAGCGGGAGCTTCGTGACGTTACGACCATCGATCCACATGATGTCGAAGATGTGATAAGCGACGTTGCCACCCGGCCAGGTGAGCTCGCCGTCGAGTATCAGCTCTTTGTGCGGAAGACGCTCGATCGCTTGCTGGATCGCTGGAAGGTGTTGCGGCAGGTGATTGCGTGAGAACAACTGAACGTCGCTGCCGTTTTTGTAAGCGAGCAGCCGTATGCCGTCAAACTTTCGTTCGAAGACCCACTCGGGCCCGGTGAACCGCTCCTGCGTTAACGTCGCGGCCATCGGCACGAGCCATTCGGGGAAAGACGTCATGCGCCACAGATTACGCAGATCACACGGATCAGGACAATGACTCTTTTCAATTCCGCTAAATCTGCGTAATCTGCGTGAGCGATGGGTATGTATCTCAATCGACGCGATTTTCTACTGGGCGCGGCAGCGACGAGCGTCGCACTGGCAACACGTCGCGCGTTCGCTGCGAAGCGTCATTTCGCGCCGGTGAAGGTCGCGCGGAATCGCGTCATTCGCGAGGTTGTTGGTTTAAGACCGTACCGTCCCGGCGGCTTCGTGGTTGACGCGCAGCGTTTCGGACGAAAACTTCTCGTTCACAACTACGGACATGGTGGCGGCGGCGTCACACTTTCGTGGGGCACTTCAACGCTCGCCGTCGAACTTGCGCGCGACTTCATCAACGCTCGTAAAGGGGCGCGTTTCGCGGTACTCGGTTGCGGCGTCAATGGACTATCGACCGCACGCCTGCTGCAACAACGTTTCCAGAATGGACCAGGCACGGTAACGATCTACGCCAAGGATCTGCCGCCAAACACGACTTCAAACATCGCGGGTGCCTTATGGGCGCCGACTTCGGTCTTTGATTCGCTCGATCCGGCGAGCAAATTTAGCGAACAGTTTCGGCAGGCTTGCCGGATCTCGAATCGAGCTTTTCAACTGCTCGTCAGCAACGAATACGGCGTGCGCTGGATGGACACTTTCGAACTGTCGCCCCACGAGCTTTCGCTCAGTCGCGAACTGCCGGGCGGCAACGATCTCTACCCGCAGATCGAAACACATCGCGATCCGGAAAGCTTTTTCGGCTATCCTTACGCGCGGCAGTACTCGACGATGTTGATCGAGCCTTCGATTTACCTCAGTGCGTTGTTGCGCGACTTTTACATCGCAGGCGGACGGGTGGTCGTGAAGGAATTTCGCAATCGCGAAGAGATTACGAGATTACGCGAGCAGGTGGTCTTCAACTGCACGGGACTCGGATCACGCGAGCTCTTTGACGACGAGACGCTGATTCCAGTTCGCGGTCAGCTCGAAGTGCTGCTGCCGCAGCCCGAGATTGACTACGCCTACATGAGCAGCGGTTACATGTTTCCACGGCGCGACGGGATCATACTCGGCGGCACGTGGGACCACGACGACTGGTCGCTGACACCCGATCCCGAGCAGGCCACGGACATCCTGGAAACCCACATCGCGATCATGAAAGGTCTTAAAACATAACGTTCAGAGTTCACCGTTCAGAGTTCAGCCTTTAGGCTGCTACTCCTCATAACACACAAGCTAAAGCTTGAACTCTGAACGCGGAACTCAAATCGTTCCGGACCATCCGTGTAATCCGCGGCTAATATCTCCAGCTCTTCAAATCAGCGCCCGGCGGTGCGCTCTTCAAAATCCTCTCGACGATCTTCGGCGCGTAAAACTGGTGATATCGCAAGCGTGAGGTTGCATTCGGCCGCGTGTGATCGCCGTTCCAGCAATGCTCGGCGCGCGGCCCGTAATCGACGACGCCGTTGTAGTGAGGGTTCTTCGTCGTCTTCAAAAATTCCTCGACGAGGTAAACCGCATTGTTCAGAAAATAATTGTCAGCCTCACCAACGTAGATGTGGAGTTTGCCCTCGAGCTTTGGACCAATTTTGGTCCAATCGCGCTTGAGGATGTGACCAAGATCGTAGTTCTCGCGCCAGTACTCCGCCACAGAGCGATCGATCTTTCCGGTCAACTTGTCCCAGATCGGTTTTGGATAACCATCGCTGCCGGCCGGCGAATAGACAGCCTGCCAGATGTCAAACTGGCCGCCGGAACGACTATTTGTCCCGAGCGCGAGTTCCATGTGGTTCATGTCTTCCACGGTGGCAGACAACTCGCCAAGGTAGTTTCGCTTGCCGGGACGTGCGATGCGTTTGAACGGCGAGTCGGCGTAGTAAGCGTTGTCGTGCTCGTAAATGTTGACGACTGTGTAAGCGCGAAAATCGATCGGATCGGGACACGCGATCCACGCGCCGTTGTACTCATCGGGATAGAAGACCTGCGCGGCCATCGCTTCCCAGCCCCCAGTCGAACCGCCGTATAGAAATCTGGACCAGCCTTTGCCGATGCCGCGAAAACGTTTCTCGATCTCCGGGACGAGTTCGTAAGTGATCGCGTCGCCGTATGGACCAAGGTTTGCGGAGTTCACGGCGTAAGAGTCGTCGTAATAAGGATTGGCGTGCTGGATTTCAATGATGATGAAGCGCGGGAAGTTTGGACCAGTCCACTCTTTGTAAAAGTCGTACGCCTGCTGCTGCACGATGCGGTTGTAACCGGAGATTTTGAAACGCGCATTGTAGTCGGGCTTTAGGTTCGGATCGGGCGGCGTTTCGCGAAAGCCGCCGAAATCAGAAGGAAAGTGTCCGTGAAAGATGAGGAGCGGATAGCGTGCTTCCGGATGCGAGTCGAAGCCTTCGGGCAACAGTACGTGCGCGCCGAGATGCATCGGGCGTCCCCAGAACTTCGTCAGTCGTTCGCTTTGGATTTTGATGTGCTTGATGTACTTCGTGTCTTTCGGCGGTTCGATGGGCGCGATCACCTGGTCCAGAACGATTTCGATTGGTTTCGTACTTGTGGTGAGACGAATCTTTTTCGGAGTGCTGTAAAGATTACCCGGCGCGCGACTCCACTGTTGCCCCTCGCCGCGGTCCATCGGCAACTTGACCGTGTGACCGTCGGACCGCCGAAACGTTTCGTACTTATGAAGCAACGCCTGCACCCAAT
>DASUPZ010000256.1:0-19599 GCA_036280855.1 Pyrinomonadaceae bacterium
AGGACGCGGGCTGCAAAAACGAGATGTGCGGTTGAGCTTACGGGGATGAATTCTGTCAGGCCCTGCACGATGCCGAGCACGATAGCTTGAAGAATGGTCATTCTTTAGTTATGCGGTTCTATTCTTTGAATGAATTACGATGCGCGAACCAGTCCCACATCGAGGTCGGCATCAGCAGTCCGGCGCGCACGAGCGTTGCAAGTTGCCAAGGAAAGGCATAAGTCTTCTTTCCTTGTTCGATCGCAGACACGATCTTTTTGACGGCGTCGTCGAGTTCCATCAGGTAAGGCATCTTCTTCGCTTCGCGAGTCGCGGTAAGTGGTGTCTTGATAAAACCCGGGTGAATGATCGTCACCCCGACGCCCGTGTTATGCAGATCGATTCGCACGCTTTCAAAGTACGCCGACAGTGCTGCCTTGCTCGCGCAGTAAGGCGCGGACTTCGGCAACCCTCGATAGGCAGCCAAACTCGAGATCGCAACGAGCCTTCCCTGGCGCCGCTCGACCATCTCCGGCACAACTGCGGCAACACTGTTCACCGCTCCGAGCAGGTTTGTGCCGATAACGTTTGCAGCACTTTCTGGCGCGAGTTGAACGGCGTCATCGGAGGTGCTGATGCCGGCATTCGCGATCATAACGTCGATTGGACCAAGCTCGCGTCGAAACCGATCTGCCGCAGCTCTGACCGCTTGTGCGTCTTGAACGTTCGCGCTTGCGGCGACAGCCTTCGAGTTCCGCGCCTCAATCTCGTTGACGAGTTCTTTCAGCAGCTCTTCGCGACGTGCGAGCAGCCCAATCTTCGCACCACGCGCAGCAACTTCCAGCGCCACGCCCTTTCCGATGCCGGAGGACGCACCCGTGATCATGACGACTTTGTCGGTCCAGTAGCCCATGGAAGAATTCGTTCAGAGTTCAACCTTTAGGTTGCCGTCGTGGGTGATAAGCGAGCAAGCTAAAGCTTGAACTCTGAACGACTAAATTAGTACGACGACTGGGGTAATGACCGGGCGTGCGCCGGTCTGCTTCTGAATGAATCGCTTCAACTCGACGCGCACGTGCTCTTTCAACAAACTCTCATCGGCAAGGGTCTGACGTGACGCTCCCGCTATTGCCGCCGCAACAACTCGCTTCGCGTCCTCGCGGAAGCCGTTATCAGAACCGAACGCGCGCACACCTCGCGCCGAAATCTTCGGCTCATCCTCCATCTGGCCGGTCTCTTCATCAACCGTCACGACCACTGTCACCGCACCCTCGTAAGCCAACTGCTTACGCTCGCGCACAGTCTCGCTGTCGATCTCTCTAAATCCACTCTCGTCGATGAACGTGCGTCCGATCTCGCGCTTGTCAATCACCACTGCGCGTTCGCCGTCGAGCTCGAGCACGTCGCCGTTCTCGATCAGGATGATGTTATCTTCCGAATACCCGAGGTGGTTTTTGACAAACTCTTTATGACGGAACAGCATCCGGTACTCGCCGTGAATCGGAACCACAAACTTCGGACGCACGGCTTCCGTCAGGATCCGAATATCTTCCTGCGACGCATGACCGCTGACGTGGACCAGCCGGCGCTTCTCTTCAATGATGTTCGCGCCGCGTTTGTAAATATATCCAATCATCCGCGAGATCAAACGCTCGTTACCGGGAATGATGCGAGCCGAAAGCACGACCGTGTCGCCTTCTTCGATCGTCAGTCCCTTGTAACTCTGCGTCGCCATCTGCGAGAGCGCCGCGCGCGACTCACCCTGAGACCCCGTCACCAGAAACACGATCTCGTCGTCGCTCATCATTTTTGCCTGGTTGAGGTTGACGAGTAAGCCGTCGGGAATATCGAGATAGCCAAGCCGGTCCGCGATCTCGACGTTCTTCTGCATCGAACGCCCGAGCACACACACACGCCGGTCAAACTGCTGCGCCACGTCGAGCACGATCTGCAATCGATGAATCGAAGACGCAAAGGCAGCCACGACGATGCGGCCTTTCGCTTCCGCGAAGATCTCTTCAAACGCAGGGATGACCGCGCGTTCCGACGGCGTGCGCCCGGGAACAGTCGCGTTTGTCGAATCGGAGAGGAGGGCGAGCACGCCGTCCTGCCCGTATCGCCTGAACGACCTCAGATCTATCGGCTCGCCGATGACCGGAGTTTCATCTACTTTGTAATCGCCCGTGTGAATGATGGTGCCGACCGGAGTTTTGATCCCGAGTGAGAAACAGTCGACGAGCGAATGCGAAACGCGTATGAACTCAACGCTGAACACGCCGATATCAACCACGTCTCTCGGTTCGACGCGGTGAAGCAACACGTTGTCGAGCAGATCGTGCTCTTCCAGTTTGCTCTCGGCCAGACCCGCGGTGAAATGTGAACAGTAAACCGGGACGTTGAATTTCTTCAGCAGGTAGGGCAGCGCGCCCAGGTGATCTTCGTGGCCGTGAGTTAAAACGATCGCGGTGATGTCGTCGCGATACTCGTCGAGGAAGTTGAAATTCGGGATGGAAACGTCGACGCCGTACGCGGTTTCCTCGGGAAAGCCCATACCGGCGTCGAGAATCAACATCTCGTCGCCGTACCGAACAGCCATACAATTCATTCCAAACTCGCCGATGCCGCCGAGTGGGATGATCTCGAGGACGCTTGCCATAAAGTCCCTCAGTATAGCATCAACACGAATCTACACGTTATTATCCGCGTATGAGACTACTACTTAGCTTCACCGGGCTCGCCGCCCCTGGCAAAGTAACATTTTGAGTACACCACATTCGCGTCTGTGTTATTCTCTGCCCAACCCCTCTCAATCCTTAAGCTCAGGCTCGAAATTGATTACGTTACTCTTTTGGAACATCGCGAAGAATTCCGTCTGTTTGGAGCATTTGCCATGTTTGGCTCAAATGCATGATGTCGACGTGTTCATTCTGGCTGAATGTCCATACAATGTTAACCTTGAGGCACTAAATGCGACCGCGAAAGGTGTTTATTATTCCGAGTTGAATGCAAATGCGAAAGTGCAGGCCATTACACGACTTCATCCGAGAACTTTCATTCATCGATTCACGAATTTGGGAAGGGAGATGGCCGTTTGGTCCACTGTGATACCGAATACTTCGCTCGAAATACTGATCGCTGGAGTTCACTTGGTGTCCAAGTTCGGGGGGACCACTGAAACGGATCAGGCGTTAGTAGCAAGTGAGATAATTGATGAACTTAACGAAGTCGAAGACAGGCAACGGCATCGGAACACCGTTATGATCGGCGATTTCAATATGCAGCCTTACGATCCGGGAATGACAAATCCTATCGGAATGCACGGTCTGATGACGCGGCAACTCGCGGATCGGCCTGATCGTGTGCATCGTCGTAAACCGAGGCGAAGTTTCTATAATCCGATGTGGGGACTGTTTGGCGACCGAACTGATGGCCCTCCAGGAAGCCATTATTGGCGTGCGTCTGCGTTGAGCAACACACACTGGGGAATTCTTGATCAAGTTTTGTTGCGCCCAGTGCTCACAGAGCATCTGAAAAACGTAATGATTTTGGGCAGCGATGGTCAACATTCGTTGCTTGACAGCGACGGTGCGCCAAACGTTAACCACCTGTCCGATCATTTACCCGTATTAACTGTTTTAAGTGTCTGAAGGGAGTTGGAAATGTCATCCCAAAACATTCAAAGTCTATGGTCGCCTGATATCAAGGCTACTGTTTTGAGTCCCTTGACCATCTTGAAGGGACAAGCCGAGGCGCTTGCGCTTCAGACTGGTGGCATCTTGCTTGCTGAGGTTATCGAAGAGCGCGAGGAAGGCAGCGTTTTGTTATTCTTAGATCTCGTCGCGCCCGCGCTAAATGGCTCACGGCATCGAATACTAAAAGTAACTCACAATGAAGATATGCCATACCCGGCGAGACTGGAAGCCGAAGTGTTTCGAACGCTTATTAACTCTTCAACCTCAGCTTTTACTGACGAGGGATTTACTGATAATGTGGCTAAAGTTCTAAAATCGCCTCACGTATTAGCTATTGCTCAATCGTTACTTGCTCGAGCGAATGAAGCGATCACAGCAGCTGCGCCTGCGCGGTAAGGTTTCAACTGAGTAGCTATGTTCATTTCAGCTCTAAAATGCGTTCTGCTTTTTACAGTCTCTCTTACGTTATTTACGCACATCGCGGCCGCGCAGCAGACGATGCGGCTCGATTATTACCATACGGGTGATGCGACTCAGGAGGTGTTTAGCATCGATCGGGTCGTGATCGAACCGCTGCCGTGGCCGGGCAATCCGGCGCAGGCAATCGATTCTTCAAACCTCGGTAAGTACATTTTCGAGATCCGCGACCAGAAGACTAACAATCTGCTCTATTCGCGCGGGTTCGCGTCGATCTACGGCGAGTGGGAAACGACTGACGAAGCGAAGTCGATGAAGCGCACGTTTCAGGAATCACTTCGTTTCCCTGCCCCGGCCGCGCCCGTGAACGTGATCCTCAAGAAACGCGACGCGAAGAACGTGTTTCAGGACCTGTGGACGACGACGATCGATCCGGCGGACATGTTTGTCGACCGATCAAAGCCGGTATCGCCGGCGCCGCTCGTCACGATTCAAAAAACCGGCGAGCCGGAGACAAAGGTCGATTTCCTGATCCTCGGCGACGGCTACACCGCCGCGGAAGCGAAGAAGTTTGAAGCAGACGCGCGCCGGCTTACGGAAACGCTCTTCGCAACGTCGCCGTTCAAAGAACATCGTAAAAACTTCAATGTCTGGGGGCTGTGTCCACCCGCGGCGGAGTCGGGCGTGTCGAGACCTTCAACCGGCATCTATCGCGACTCGCCGATCGGCGCGACTTACGACGCCTTCGGATCTGAAAGATACGTGCTGACGTTTGACAACCGCTCTCTGCGCGAAGTCGCACAGTTTGCGCCTTACGAGTTTATCGAAGTGCTCGTCAATAATCGGACGTACGGCGGCGGCGGCATCTTCAATCTGTACAGCACGGTCGCCTCCGACAATGCGTTTGCGGATTACGTGTTCGTGCACGAGTTTGGACATCACTTCGCCGCACTTGCAGATGAGTACTACACGTCGTCAGTCGCCTACGCACCGGCGACAAATCGCGTCGAGCCATGGGAACCAAACGTCACGGCGTTGCTCGATGTGAGCCAATTGAAGTGGTGGCATCTCGTTTCGCCGTTTGCAAACACAACTCCGATTCCGACGCCGTGGAACAAGGAAGCGTTTGAAGCTTTCCAGCGCGACATTCAGAAACGGCGCGCGCAGTTGCGGAAAGACAAGCGGCCGGAAGAAGAGATGGAAGCACTTTTCAGAGAAGAGCTCGCACACGAGAAGAAGATGTTTGCGGCTGAGAAGCACTTCGGGCAGGTCGGAGCTTTTGAAGGCGCGAATTACGAAGCGCGAGGTTACTATCGCCCGGAGATCGACTGCATTATGTTCACGCGCACAGACACATTTTGTCGCGTTTGTCGTGAGGCGATCATCCGCGTCATCAAGATGTATTCCGTGTAAATCCGCGGCAAGTTTTACCTGGGTTTTAAAGGTTCGATAAAGTCGCGGTCCTTCGTGCCTTCGTGGCATACGATGCACGACTGCTGACCGCGCTCCTCAAGATCCGAAACGAGCGCGTAAGTCAATCCGCGATCAGACCAGGTAATCACTTTCAACCCGTCGATCGCGTTGTAATGAAACTTCAAACCTCGGGACGCGATCTCTTCACCACCGGAAGGCCTTGCGAGTGACTGCGAAGTAATCACCAGACTTATCGGACGATCTTTCATCCGGTAGGCAACATACGCCGCGTAATCACTCTGGTAACTAACGAGCCGCGCGCCCTCGAGCGTGTACAACTTTTCCTGACCCGAAGATTCCTGGTAATTCGGGAGTTTCACACTGAACATCACCTTGTTTGAGAACCAGTCGGAGATGTTTTGCGGGCTCGCCGACTCCACCTCCAACGGCAACTGCCCGCGCGTGCGGCGCAGGTGCGTTTCAGCAGCCATGAGCGCAAATGAAGAACGCTGTCCGTTTGGCGTTGCTTCATTCTGGTTCATCACGCGCCAGACCAGTACCGGCAGAAGCAACACCAGCAACACCGCCGCCGCAGCGACAACCCAGCTCAAACGCGATCCACTGCGATTAGCTCTTACTACGACACGCGGTTCCGCCGCTGAAGTTTGGCCTTCGCTTAAGATGGTGGCGACTTTTGCCCGCAAAGCCGGTGAAGCTACGTGCAATGGTCCACTTTCTCTGACGGCGTTCAGAAAATTCAGTTCGCGCGCGAAGATCGCAGCGCAGCTTTCACACTCAGTCACGTGTGCCTGGACAGTGGCACGCTCCTCACCCTGCAGTTCGTTGTCGAGATAGAGCGTCAGCCGCCCACGTATGTCATCGCAGTTATTCAAACTCTACTACCTCTTTCCTACAGCCATAGATTTCACTGACAACGCAGAGTGCCAACCTGAAAGCAACGTGCGGAGTTTTCCACGCGCGCGACCCAATCGCGACATGACGGTCCCCGCCGGACAATGCAATACCGTAGCGATCTCCTGGTAAGTAAATCCTTCGATGTCGCGCAGAACCACGATCTCCCGATACGCATCCGGCAAACTCTCGATCGCTTTTCGTACCTGCTCGCGCTCCAGCTTCCGCAGGTAAACGACGTGCGGGTTGTTGTTCGTCTCGCTTGACTCGTTACCATCGAGATCAACAAAACGTGGGCCACTGTTCACGTGACGCACCTGGTTCAGCCACACGTTTCGCATGATCACAAACATCCACGACTTCAAACCGTCATTCTCAGGACGGTTTGATGCACCTGCGGCACGCAGGTAAGTCTCCTGCACGAGATCTTCGGCCTCGTTCGCATTGCGCGTCAGCGCCATGGCATAACCATAGAGCGCATCGATGTGCTCGAGTGCTGTCTGACTAAACACTGGTTTGCTCATGAGGCCGGCCATTGTTCTGGCGTTAGCGGACGCCATTCTAGAGTAACACGCGACCGCAAAGAAAATTCCCTGGGAATATTTCCCGGCGTCGGGTGTTATTCACAACATGAAATACTCAAAACGAACAAGGGTGCTTTTAGCAACCATTTTCGCCCTTTCATTAACCGCTGTCGTAGTCGTCACCGACGCCGCCCGCGCGCAGCAACAGGAACCCCAACAACAACGCCCGTCATCCTTTACGCCCGTTATCGAGGAGCCGTTCGAAGTCGTTCGCACACGCGACAAGGCTGCGAAATCGCGCGTCATGGCCGCGCATCAACGCCTGCTCGAGCAACGATACGATCTGAGCCGGCGCGTCGACGAGAGCGTGAAAATGACGCGCGGTAAACCGATCCCGGTTGGTCCAACTGCAAAACTGAAAAGCGGCGTAACCTGGGAACAGCTGGGCCAGATGTCGCCCGAAACAATCCGCGACCGCGACTTGTTTCCGTACCTGCCGTTGCCGCACGTGAATCATCCGGTCGGCGGCATGGTGTTTCCACAGTCTGAGATCAAACTCCTGCCGCGTGTGGAACGTTTCGACATGGATTTCGATCTGCCGGATCACTTTCTGCCGGAGTTTCCGCCCGCAGTGTTTTTGACGACTCGCAAAGATCTTGGCGATGTTTCCAAGGGACAATTTATTACCGTGAACAACTTCTACGAGCTGTTCAACGGGATTCTCAATCCGAAACAACTCGAGGGT
This sequence comes from Pyrinomonadaceae bacterium, assembly GCA_036280855.1. Lineage (GTDB taxonomy): Bacteria > Acidobacteriota > Blastocatellia > Pyrinomonadales > Pyrinomonadaceae > PSRF01. The sequence continues at coordinate 7,683 of DASUPZ010000256.1, forward strand.
TTACGACTGCTCGTCACGCAGTTTCCACAACAGCAGTTCAACGCTACTGCCGACCGCAAAACGGAACGACCGGACGGCATGCTGGGCGTCGCGTGTTTCGATTGCCACGTCAACGGCCACACATCCGCTGCGTTTCACCTCGTCGGTGATATCCGGCCGCAGGAGAATCGCCGTCGCATCGAAACACCTTCACTGCGTGGAGTCAACATTCAACGGCTGTTTGGCTCGCAGCGCGCGTTGAAGACGGTCGAAGACTTTACTGAGTTTGAACAACGAGCGGCTTACTTCGACGGCGATCCGGTGCTCGCGACGAAGAAAGGGGTAAACATCCTCGACCGCGGATCGCAGGTGCACGACATGTCGGAGTTTCAGGAGATCCTCGACTTCCCGCCGGCGCCGAAACTCAACGTGCTCGGCCGCCTGGATCGTGCGAAAGCGTCGCAGAGTGAGATTCGTGGTGAGGAGTTGTTCTTTGGTAAAGCGAATTGCAGCGTATGCCATACGCCACCGTTCTACACAGACAACTTAATGCACGATCTCGCGGTCGAGAGGTTTCACAAACCACGGGTTGAAGCCGGCTTGTTGATGACGGCACAGGGAGCGATCAAGACGTTTCCCCTTCGTGGAATCAAAGAGTCGCCGCCGTATTTACACGATGGACGATTGTTGACGTTGGAAGACACGGTTGAGTTTTTCAACCTCGTGCTGGAGTTGAAGCTCACCTCGCCGGAGAAGAAAGATCTCGTAGCGTTTTTGCGCGTGTTGTAAGTCTCCCGCAGCCGCCCTCTCGGTGCCACGGATCTTCGCCGATCGATTCGCGAAGATCCGTGGTATTTTCTCCGGCAATGACACGCCTATTATGTCTCTTCCTGCTCTTGGTTTCATTTGATTCCATATCCGCGGAACCGCATAGAATCACGCTCGCCAACGGTAAGACATTCGAACTCAATCTTCCCGAAGGCTATGAGATCAGCGTTGCTGCGCAGGGACTCAAACGCGTTCGCTTCATGGCGCTGAGTCCTGACAAACGAGTGTTCGTCACAGACATGTACAACCTCACGGACAACCGGCGTGGTGTGGTCTACATTCTCGACCAGTTTGATCCCGCAACTCGGCAGTTCAGGAAAGTGACCAAATACATGACTGGTTTGCGCAACCCAAACAGCGTCGCTTTCTACACGGATGCGAACGGTGCGCACTGGTTCTATCTCGCCCTCACCGACCGCTTGATTCGTTATCGTTACGAACTCGGCAAAGATGCGCCTTCAGGCACGCCCGAAGTGCTTGCAACGTTTCCTGACTACGGACTGGGTTACAAGTATGGCGGCTGGCACCTGACGCGCACCGTGATCGTAGGCGGCAACGGCAAGATCTATATCGCGGTGGGAAGCAGTTGTAACGCGTGTGAGGAGAAGGAAGAAGTACGCGCGACGATCGTCGAGATGGATCCTGACGGCAAAAACGAGCGTTACTACGCACGCGGACTGCGCAACGCGGTCGGTCTTCGTTGGACCAACGGAAAGCTCTACGCCACCAACATGGGATCGGATCACCTCGGCGACAATCGTCCCGCGGATACGTTCTACACGATTGAGGATGGAAAGAATTACGGCTGGCCTTACTGCTTTCAGGCCGGGACGCGGATCTATCCCGATCCGAAGTTCAACGTCGGTGGGAAGTTTGACTGTGGCACGGTGCCGCGTGCACTGACTCCGTTTCCCGCCCACAGTTCACCACTCGGCCTTGAATATTTTGACGGATCCTTTCTCGTCGCCCTGCATGGTTCAACGAAGAAACGACTCCAGCGCGGTTATCGCGTCGTAAAAATCAACTCATCCGGCGCGATGGAAGACTTCATCACCGGCTTCTACGAAAGCCCCACAAAGATCAACGGCCGCCCAGCCGACATCTTCAATTTCGGCAACAACGCCTTCCTCCTCACCGACGATCACGCCGGCGTGGTTTACTACGTCTACCGCAAATAATTATTTGTGGTTAGAATAGCCGCACTGCGCTGCCACCACCGTTCACCCGAAAGGACATCATCATGCGCGTTCGTGTCTCGCTTCTCCTGATCATCGTCGTCTCTTTCGTCGCGCCTGCCCTGGCGCAAAAACGTAACATCACCGAAAAAGACCTCTTCAATTTTGTCTGGATCGGAGATCCACAGGTTTCTCCTGACGGCGCGCGCGTCGCTTTCGTTCGCACCACCGTCAACGATCGAAAGGACGGCTACAACACCGCGCTGTGGATGGTCGAGACCGCAACTGGTCAAACGAGACAGCTAACGAATGGACCACGTGATACAACACCGCGCTGGTCGCCGGATGGAAAGTATCTCGTCTTCGTGCGCGCGCCGGAAGTACAGGGGCGCGTAGAGCCGCAGCAATTGTTTATGCTTGCAATGACGGGCGGCGAGCCATTCCAGTTCACCACTCTCCCACGCGGCGCAGGCGGCCCGCAGTGGTCACCCGATGGAAAGATGATCGCGTTCTACAACAGCGCAACACCGGAAGAACTCGCGAAGGCCGAGCGCGCCAAAAGCCAACCAAGCCCAAGTCCGAGTCCCGCGGCGAGTGCAAGCCCAAGCCCCTCACCCGAACGCGAGAGTGACGTGCGCGTGATCAATCGCGCGATCTATCGCATGAACGGCGCCGGTTACCTCGACTATAAACATCCAAACCACATCTGGGTCGTCAACGCTCCCAAAACGGGCGACGAGAAAGTCACGCCGAAGCAGTTGACGCACGGGCGCTTCGACAGCGGCGGCCTGACCTGGGCCAAAGACAGTTCGCGCATCTACTTCGAATCAGATCAAATCGACGAACCTTATTACGAACTGCCGTCAACGACCATCTTTTCCGTCTCTGTCACGGGCGGTGAGCCTGCGAAGTTCACTTCACTCGACATGGGCGCAGGGGCGTTCACGCTCAGTCCGGATGGAAAGCAGATGGCTTTCATCGGTTCCGTAACGAAACCGGTCCGTTCTTACTCGCAACCGGATCTCTGGGTGATGGACATGACACCCGGAGCAAAACCACGAAACCTAACCGCGAATTTTGATTACGACATCGGCAGTGGACTGACCGGCGATAACGTCGCGCCGCGCGGCGGTGGCGGCAGCCTGCCGGTGTGGTCGACGGATGCGCGCAGCATCACGGTCGTCTATGCAAAAGAAGGAAAGACGAATCTCGGTTCGTTCGATGTTGCGAGCGGTCGCCTGACCGACGTCACGACCGGAAATCACGCGATCGTCAATTATCGCGCCGTGCCTGATGTATCGAAGTTTGTCCTTTTGATCTCGACGCCGACTCGCATCGGCGATCTATTCCTGCTCGAAAAAGGCGGTCAACCAAAACAACTGACGCGCATAAACGACGAGCTGTTTGCAAAACTGAACCTGACCGAGCCCGAAGAAATCTGGCACAACAGCTTTGACGGCAAAAAGATCCAGGCCTGGGTGCAAAAGCCACCCGACTTCGATCCAAACAAAAAGTATCCACTCATTCTGAACATCCACGGCGGCCCGCACGCCGCTTACGGGTTCATCTTCGATCATGAGTTTCAGTGGATGGCGGCGAAGGGCTACGTCGTGCTCTATCCGAACCCGCGCGGCAGCACGAGCTACGGTCAGGAGTTTGGCAACATCATCCAGCACAACTATCCGGGCGACGATTACAAGGATCTGATGGCCGGCGTGGATGAGTTGATTCGACGCGGTTACATCGATGAGAAGAAACTGGGTGTGACCGGCGGCAGTGGCGGCGGCTTGCTGACGAACTGGACCATCACACAAACGACACGTTTCGCAGCGGCAGTTTCGCAACGTGACATCGCAAGCTGGACTGACTGGTGGTACACGGCTGACTTCACGCTCTTTCACCCGTCGTGGTTCAAGGCGCCGCCGTTCGAAGATCCGGAAGACTACAAGCGCCGCTCGCCCATCACTTACGTCAGTAAGATCCAGACTCCTCTAATGTTGATCCTGGGCGAGACTGACTGGCGTACGCCCACCGGTCCAGGCGGCGAGCAATTGTTTCGCGCGTTGAAGTACCGGCGCATACCGACGGTGATGGTGCGCTTTCCGAACGAATCGCACGAATTGTCGCGTTCAGGCCAGCCGTGGCATCGCATCGAGCGCCTGCAACACATCGTCGGCTGGTTTGATAAATGGATCATGGGCGTGCCGAAACCGGAGTACGACATCGGCGAACCCACAAAGAGCACAACAACTCAACAGTAACGATCCGTGTAAATCTGCTTTTCTAAAGGTCGGTCTAATCCGTGTTATGAAAACGCTTGGCTTAATCGGCGGCACTGGTCCCGAGTCGACAATCGAATACTACCGGCTGCTCACCGCGCAATGTCGTGAGAAAGCCGGTGGTAATTCTCCATCTCTGATCATCAACAGCATCAACCTGAAGAACATGATCGAGTGGATGGGAGCAAACGAACTCGATAAAGTGGCCGACTGTCTCGTCGAGGCGATCGACAGGCTCCACCGGGCAGGCGCTGACTTCGGCGCGCTCACTGCAAACACAGCACACATAGTGTTTGACGAAGTGCAGTCGCGCTCGAAGCTGCGTTTGATCAGCATAGTCGAGACTGCATGCGAACGCGTTCAGGCGCTTGGCTTCAACACTGTCGGACTGTTCGGCACGCGATACACGATGCAAGCGCCTTTTTATCTGAAAGTGTTTTCTCGAACTGACGTGAAGCTCGTCATGCCAAACGAAGAAGAGCAAGAGTTCATTCACGAGAAGTATTTCAATGAGCTTCTAAAAGACTTGTTTTTGCCTGAAACACGAACGGCACTGCTCGAGATCGCAGATGCGATGAAAGCGCGTCACGGCATTGAAGGTTTGATACTCGGCGGCACTGAGCTGCCGTTAGTGCTGCGCGACGAGCAACACAACGGAATCAAAATGCTCGACACTACCCGTATTCACGTCGATCGATTGATCAAAGAACTTTTATCCGCGGATTAGCACGGCGGTTCGTGGATAAATGTAGTATGATACGGGCACCCCACTTCCCCTGATTTCCCCCCAAAACTTTATCGAGGACGGAAAGGAAATCATTATGGGACTCTTTGACAAAATGTTCGGACGCGGCGCGTCGCAAGCCGAGCAGCAACAGGGCGTGCAGCAGCGCTTCAACGAACTCAAACAGAAGTATCAAACTGTGCTCTCGGTTGCCGATCAACAAAAGGTTCAGTTTCAAAACCTGCACGTGCAGGACAACAAGCTCTTCGTCCGAGCCGTCGCGCCGTCGGAAGAGGCGAAGAACAAGTTTTGGGATCAGGTCAAGCTCGTCAATCCCAATGCTGACGACATCACCGCTGACATTTCGGTCGACGCGAGCCGTGCAATGGGCGCTGTGGCAGGCGGTGGCCAGGGTGTGGGCGGTCAGACATACGAAGTGAAGAGTGGCGACAACCTGTCGAAGATCAGCAAGCAGTTTTACGGAGATGCAGACGAATACATGCGTATCTTCTACGCGAATCGCGACAAGTTGAACGATCCCGACAAGATTCAAGTCGGCCAGCAGTTGGTAATCCCGCCAGACGACGACAAATAAACCTGTAGGGGTGGCCTCGGTGGCCACCCCTCTGTACAATCCCCGCCTGATGAATTCCGAGACGCTGCCCGTAATCACCACACCTCGAACTGTTCTTCGCTGGATTTCCGAAGACGACATCGATGGTCTATACGCCATCTTCTCCGATCCGCAAGTAGTGCGTTACTGGAGCAGTGGTCCACTCCCGAATCGCGAAGCAGCCGCAGCAATGCAACGCGAGATTGCCGATAGCAATGAGAAAGAGACGATGATCAAATGGGGACTCGCGCTGCGCGACTCCAATCTCGTCATCGGCACCGCCACACTCTTCAACCTCAATCTCGACAACGGTCGCGCCGAGATCGGCTACGCGATGGGCCGTGCACACTGGGGCAAAGGCTACATGAACGAGGCACTCAGTGCGCTCGTGTCACACGCGTTCGAAGTGATGAACCTGCGTCGTCTCGAAGCCGACGTCGATCCGCGAAACGCCACTTCGATACGCACACTCGAACGACTCGGTTTCCAACGCGAAGGCTTCCTCCGCGAACGCTGGCACGTTGAAGGCGAGATCCAGGACGCACTCTTCTACGGCCTTCTCCGTCGTGAGTTCCGAAAACCATAGACAGGATTTTCATGATTAACAATATCCTGCTAATCATGAAAATCATGTAAATCCTGTCTAAGGCTTTCGGAACAATACTTCATGCCCCGGTGTCTTTAGTGCTGAACTGCTTTGCAAGTTCTGGCATCACGCCCGTTCTTAAGCCCGGAGGTTACCCGTCATGAAAACCATTTTTCTCCTGACTCTCACCTGCACCCTGATAGTCTGCGGTCTTTCAGCCTGCGTTTCCGTCGGCATTGACGAAATTCCACCAGTGGCGCTGGCGAGCGACATCCGCGTCAAAAAGACGATGAAGCCGTTCAAGTCTGAGAGCGAACTGGCCCAGTACGTTCGTGAATGGACTGAAAGACAAAAGCGCCGGGAGCATAAATCCAAGATGATGGCCGCCGACTCCATCGCCGGGGTCGCTTCCAATTCGGCAGCCCCTCTTGCAAAAGCCGTAAGCGACCCCCAGGAATCAATAACCAACACGCAACATGCGGGCGTAGACGAAGGCGGAATCGTAAAGGTACACGGCGATTACCTCGTCGTCCTGCGTCGCGGGCGTCTGTTCACTGTGGCGATCGGTGACGATGCGCTGAAGCCAATCTCAAAGGTCGACGCCTTTGGTCCGGAGATGAATCCATCAGCCTCCTGGTACGACGAGATGCTCATTGCGGACAACACCGTCGTCGTGATCGGCTACAGCTACGAACGTGGCGGTACGGAAGTAGGACTCTTCAACATCCACGACAACGGACAGCTCTCTTATCGCTCGACTTATCACCTGCGTTCCAACGATTACTATTCGTCGCGCAACTACGCGAGCCGGCTCATCGGCAACAAACTTATCTTTTACACTCCTCAGTTCATCTATCCCGGCGTGGAAAATCCCTTTGACCATTTTCCGGCCGTTCGGAAATGGCACAAAGACGCTAAACCGGATGAGTTCAAACGCATCGTTCCGGCTAATCGAATCTACCGTCCTCAGTCTGCCGCCAATTTGGACGACAGCATGTCGTTGCACACCGTCACTGTGTGCGATCTTGCCAACAGCGGCTTCGATTGCCAGGCTACAACGGTGATCGGTCCGCCGGGACACGTGTTCTACGTATCGCCGGAATCGGTCTACGTTTGGGCCAGCTCCTGGGCACCCAACGGCAAAGAAAAAGCAATCCTGTTTCGCATGCCGCTCGACGGTTCTGGTCCAAGTGCGTTGCGTGTGTCCGGCAGTCCCGTGGATCAGTTTTCGTTTCTTGAAGGTGAGAATAAACATCTCAACGTGCTGGTACGCTCGGAATCAAAAGGTAACGGCATGTGGGCCGCGGAAGTCGCGGCGGGCGACGTTGCGTTGCTGCAAATTCCCATCATGACTTTTTCCGACGGCAGTGAGATGGTGCCTGCATCGTGGTACAGGCCGCTAAAAAAACCGGAAGGATATAGTTTTCAAAACCGCTTCGTCGGCGATTACCTACTCTACGGCACAGGCACCAGCTGGGGTTATCCGAATAAAACTACCGGGGAGAAAACCGATCTATTCATCGTGAACTGGACCAACGGCAACTCACATCAACTGGCCCTGCCGCACGGTGTCGATCGGATCGAGCAGATGGGTGTCGATGCAGTCGTCGTAGGCACCGACGGCCAGGACTTGCACTTCTCTTCCGTGCGACTGGCGGAGGCGCCTCAGATCGTCTCTCGTTACACGCGCAAGGAAGCATCCCAGGGCGAGTTGCGCAGTCACGGTTTCTTCTACAAACCCGACCAGTCAGATTCGGGAATGCTCGGTCTTCCGATCAGCACGCCGGGACGTCCGGGTTTTCATCACCTGGTCGAGAGCTCGGCTGCAATCCTGTTTCTGCGAAACGACTCGCTGCAGTTCAGCGAAGTTGGCGAGCTTGGTTCACAACCTGAAAAAGCAATCGACGATAAATGCCGCGCGTCGTGTGTCGTTTGGTATGGAAATGCGAGACCACTGTTTCTGCGCGGCCGCGTGTTTGCCCTCCTCGGGTATGAACTGGTCGAAGGCCGGCTCGACGATGGACGGATCAGGGAACTGCGCAGAATCAGTTATGCTCCGGTCTGATCCGTGGTAATCTGGGGGCCTTCAACGACCGCCCTGAGGAGGCCCCTGAATGTACCGACGTCGCCTGTCTGTTCTTCCCCTGCTGCTTGTCCTGTCTCTCGCGTACGCGCTCCCTGCGCAGACCGCACGACGCCCGCTAAAACTCGACGACATGACGCGTTTCCGCAACGTCAGCGATCCGCAGATTTCGCCTGACGGTCAGTGGGTCGCGTACACGGTCAGCACCGTAGATGCAAAAGCCGACAAATCCAACACGCACATCTGGATGGTCAACATTGACGGCAGCAACAACCGGCAAATCACTTTCAGCAATGAGAGCGAGAGTTCGCCGCGGTGGAGTCCGGACGGCAGGTATATTTCGTTTACCTCTTCGCGACCGGGAAAGACACGGGGGAATCAGGTTTGGCTCATGGATCGAAACGGCGGCGAGGCGCAGCAGCTCACCGAGCTCAAAGGACGTTTGCAGGGTCATGAGTGGTCTCCCGATTCGAAGCGACTGGCGCTTGTCGTCGGCGATCCCGATCCTGATGCCGATCCGAATCCATCGCCGCAACCCGGAGCAACACCGCGTGTGCCGAAGCCGATCGTGATTGATCGTTACCGGTTCAAACAGGACGGTCAGGGTTACCTGCTGAAAGGCCGTCACTCGTACGTCTACCTGTTTGACATCGCGACAAAGAAACTCGACCGGCTTACGAACAGCAAATGGGACGAAAGCTCACCGGCATGGTCGCCTGACGGCACTCGCATCGCCTTCATGAGTAACCATTCGGAAGATCCGGATCGAGATCCTTCAGCACAACTCTATGTCGCCGACGCAAAACCCGGCGCGACTGAGAAACAGTTGACGCCCGCCGGCACGCGCGCCGGTCGTGGGCGTCCCGAGTGGAGTCCGGACTCGAAATGGATTGCGTTTCTTGAAGGCGAAGAGATGAAGTACGGCGCTTACAGCATGGATCATCTCGCGCTCGTTCCGTCCGACGGCAGCAGCGCCCCGACGCGTGTGAAAGCAGCGGAAGATCTCGATCGCGGTGTGTCGTCACCACGATTCAGTGCCGACGGCAAGTCGATTCGTTTTCTCGTCACGGACGATCGGTCGGTTTACCCGATGAAGGCGAACTTGTCGGGCGGCGCGGCGGAAAAATTACTGGCGCCGCCGATCGTGATCTCGGGCTGGAATTTCAATGCTGGAAAAACCGTGACGATTTCAGGCGGCGACACGAAGACGAATGAGATTTACGTTTGGGAAGGAAACTCGCTGCGCCAGCTTACCAGGCAAAACGACGCTCTGTTTGCCGAACTCGATCTCGGAGTTACCGAGGAGGTCGGATTCAAGAGTAAAGACGGCACGCAGGTCAATGGACTTCTGACTTATCCGGTCGGATACGTGAAAGGCACAAAAGTGCCGATGTTGCTGAGAATTCATGGTGGTCCAAACGCGCAGGACCAGCATTCGTTCAGCCTCGAGCGACAGATGTTTGCCGCGCACGGTTATGCGGTGCTGGCGGTGAACTATCGCGGCAGTTCCGGTCGTGGGCAGAAGTTTTCACGCGCGATCTTTGCCGACTGGGGCAACTACGAAGTCCAGGATCTGCTGGCGGGAGTGGATCACGTGGTCAAGATGGGCGTAGCGGATCCTGATCGACTCGGCGTCGGCGGCTGGAGTTACGGCGGCATCCTGACTGATTACCTGATCGCAACGGATAATCGATTCAAAGGAGCGACAAGCGGCGCCGGCACTGCATTCACTGTCGCTTTCTACGGGACCGATCAGTACATCATTCAATACGATCACGAGATTGGACCACCCTGGAATCCGAAAGCATTCGAAACGTACGTGAAGATCTCTTACCCGTTTCTGCACGCCGATCGGATTCAAACGCCGACGCTGTTCATGGGCGGCGAACGCGACTTCAATGTGCCGATCGAAGGCAGCCAGCAGATGTACCAGGCGCTGCGCAGTCTCGGGATCGACACGCAGCTCATCATCTATCCGAATGAGAACCACGGCATTCAACGGCCGAGTTACCAGCGCGATCGGATGGAGCGTTACCTGGCGTGGTATGACAAGTATGTGAAGAAGGCGTCAGCGCCGGCGAGCACGTCAACAGCCCGGTAGAAAATCCGCGGATTTTCCGCGTTCATCCGCGGCCGTTTTTTCGAGGAATTTTTTTCAACAACGAAGCCAGTGTTTGAATGTCGAAAGGCTTCGTGAGGTGCGCGAAGAACCCTTCGCGCACGGCTCGCTGCACGTCCTCAGGTCGCCCAAAACCCGTCAACGCAACCGCCGGCAGATTCTCTTTCCCCGGCAACTGCCGCAGCTTACCCAAAAACTCAAAACCATCCATCTCCGGCATGGAGATATCCGACAACACAACGTCAAACTCTTTCTCGCGCGCCAGCTTCAGGGCTTCAAAACCACTGGTCGCAACACTCACAGTTGCTCCACCAATCTCCAAAAGGTGTCGCACCATCTCGGTCGTATCTTCCGAGTCGTCAACCACCAGCACAGTCATTCCCTGAAGTGTCTTCCCACTCAGCTCACCACCCGGCGCTGACGTTGACTTCGACTGGACACTGCGCGGCAGTCGAATCGTAAACGTCGCGCCTTTACCTGCACCCTCGGAATGCGCAGCTACAGAACCGCCGTGCAGCTCGACAAGTTGTTGGACCACCGCCAGACCAATCCCCATACCCGCCTGCACGCGGTTCGTCCCCGAATCTGCCTGCCGGAAGATCTCGAAGATGTGAGGCAGGAACGACGAATCAATTCCCTGCCCGTTGTCTGACACTTTGAGCACGATGTGATTTCGATCCTCCTCCAAACACAGGTCGATACGCCCGCCGTTCGGCGTAAACTTCACCGAGTTGTTGAGAAGGTTCCAGATGATCTGTTCGAGCCTGACAGGATCGGCTTTAACAAACATCAGATCGTCGGGAGCGGTGACCTCAATCGCGATCTCCTTGCTCGCCGCGTCAGCGTAAACTGTTTCAATCGCATTCTCTATCGACTTCACGGGTGAAACCGTCTCGAGATTCAACTCGAGCTTTCCGCTCCGCAGTCGCGAGAGATCGAGCAGATCGCGAATCAGCTTCGACTGTGCTACCGCGTTACGCTTCACTGCATCCGCCATGCGGCGCAAATTCGGCGACGAATTGATCTCATCCATCCGCAACAACAACTCCGCGTAACCAAGAATCACGTTCAGCGGATTTCGCAACTCGTGCGACATGATCGCGAGGAATTCATCCTTGAGACGATTTGCTTCCTCCGCTGTCTGGCGTAACCCGTGTTCACGCGACAGCAACTGCTCGCGCTCTTCTTCGACGCGCTTTCGTTCCAGGTAGTCGGCGGTCTGACGCGCGAGCAGATCCATCAAACGCAGTTCCTGTTCGGTGGGCCGGTGAGGCTCGGCGAAGTGCGTGGAGACCATCCCGAGCAGGTTGCCGGTGCTGCTCACCAGCGGCATCGATTGCACTGCGCGCACACCTGCTTCCAGCAGCGGTTGAAGCGTAGGCTTGTCTACAAAAACTTCACTTTCGGCGATGTCTTCGACAATAACGCGCTGTTTCGATTCCATGGCCAGACCGCAAGCCGTATCGGCACCATCAACATTCGCAAAGAACTTGAGAAACCGTTCGTCAAAACCGCGCTGCGCTGCGATGTT
>DASUPZ010000257.1:0-10404 GCA_036280855.1 Pyrinomonadaceae bacterium
ATAACAAAGCGGCGCCAGGCCGCCGCACTCCAAGGAGGCGCCTTATACCTGCGGGGTTAGAAGGCTCTCAAGTCGTTTTATTCCTGAAAGCGTTTCGTTGCCGAGGTCGATCCCGATCACGCGGCGGCCGCGTTTAGCGAGTGCGCGAAAGTCGCCGAATGCCTGCGCCTGTTTGAGTATGCTGAACGTGTATGGCTCGCCCGGTATCGCGAGGTCGCCCTGATCGTTCGCGATGATTTGAAAAAACACTCCCGTTTCCGGTCCACCTTTGTGAAGTTGTCCGGTTGAGTGCAGGAATCGTGGACCATAACCGATCGTGACCGCGCATCCTGTTGCATCGCGCAGGTGCGTTCGTAACTGCTGAAATTCGTCATCGATCTCGCGTGTTTCTTCGATGTAGTTTAAAAACGCGATGTAATCACCAGGCTTTACCGTCGCCAGGTGTGCTCTTAAAATTTCCGCCACCGAAGTTGCTTCCATCTTTTCCTGGCCGTAGACCACGATCGAACCCTCAGTCGCCAACTCTGTCCTTTCTTCCAACCGCCCACGACGTTCGAAAGAGCTGAGCAGCTCCTTCGTTGCATCTTTAGCTTCCTGAACGTTGGGTTGATCGAACGGATTGATCCCTAGTCGCCAGCCAGCGCAGGCTGTCGCAAACTCCCACTCGTAAAACTCTGCGGCAAGATCGTCAGTGCCGGTGAGTACGCGATTGACGACCGGATGGCCGTGTGCTGCCAGTGCTTCAAGTTTTAGTTGCGTCTCACGTGCAATAGCGCCTATCGAAATCGACACGAACAAACGATCGTTACCGTACACTTCCGGCCCACCAAGGTCTTCACCGTTTACGGGAAGTATTCCTTTGCCTTCCTTGCCGGTACTTTCGGCTACGAGCTGCTCGATCCAGAGACCGAGCGTTGCAATCGACGGATCGATCACCAACGTCAACTTATCGCGACCCGCGTTCGCGCATTCACCCATGACGACGCCCAAACGCATCGCCTCGTCTTCGTCCGACTTCGCGTCGATGGCACGTTGGAGAAACTTGCGAACGTCGAGGCCCATCAGCGCGGCCGGCACCATGCCGAAGTAAGAAAGCGCCGAGTAACGCCCGCCGATGTCCGCCTGGTTTAGAAACGTTCTATGGAATTTGAGCTCCGATGCGGTGTCGACCAACGGCGATCCCGGATCTGTGATCGCGACAAAATTCTCGCCGGGATTCTCACGGCGCTTGCGTACTTCTTCGTACCAGAACTTGTAGAAGACGTTCGGTTCGGTCGTGCTGCCCGACTTCGAAGCAATCACAAACAGACAACGCTCGACGTCGATCCTCTGCTCGAATCCAGCCAGAACGTCGGGGTCAGTCGAATCGAGCACCAGCAGCTCGGGAAATCCTTCCTGCGGACCAAACGTGCGTGCGAGCACTTCCGGACATAAAGACGAGCCCCCCATGCCGCAAACCATCACGTGCCTGAAGCCGCGCGCGCGAATTGACTCCGCAAACGACGACAACTCACCTGCCACGCCAATCATCTCTTCGGCGACAGTCAACCATCCGAGTGAGTTGTTGATAACGCGAACGTCGTCAGGTTCGGATTTCCAAAGCGACGCATCCTTGTTGCGGATGCGGTTGCGAACATCCTCAGCGTTGGCTTCTGCGATTGCTTCGTTCACCCGATCCGTCGATGGACCAGGCTCAAATGCCATTCGAATCATGGTCGGCCCCAACCTATACTTTTAGACTGTGTGCAGGCAGTGTAACATTCTTTCAGGGCAGGTAGCTTTATGAATAACAAACCTAAACAAGCGCTGATTGTTGTGGACGTGCAGAACGATTTTTGTCCCGGTGGGACGCTGGCCGTGGCGCGTGGCGACGAGGTGGTTGAGCCGTTGAATAAGTTGATTGACGAGTTTTTGGAACGTGGCGATCCGGTGTACAAAAGTCGCGACTGGCATCCGCCCACGACTAAGCACTTTCAGTCGTACGGCGGCACATGGCCTGTGCATTGTGTGCAAAACACGAAGGGCGCAGAGTTTCATCCCGCGTTGCGTGACGATCCGCGCATCGAGGTGATCTCAAAAGGCCTCGGCGACAAAGATTGCTACTCCGCGTTCGACGAAACTGATCTCGCGGCTCGAATGCGAGATCAAAAAGTGGAAGAAGTGGTCGTCGGCGGACTCGCAACCGACTACTGTGTGAAAAACACCGTGCTCGATGCGGTCAAGCATGGCTTCAAAGTCAAAGCGGTAGAGAATGCGATGCGCGCAGTGGACGTCGAACCCGGCGACGGCGAACGCGCGATCGAGGAAATGCGTTCCGCGGGCGCGGAAATAGTTTCTACTGGAAAGCCACAGGAACGCGCCAAAAGCACAAGTTGATACTCTTGCTGTTTTGCGTTTTTTGTGCTTCTTTGTGGCGTCAATAATTTATGGGAACTCTAAACATCGATCGCTATCACGCAGCGATGGGCGATGCGTCGTTCAAAGACGTCACTCGCCTTCACGATCAGCGACTCAGCGATGCGGAAGCTACTTTTTACGTAACGCAACGCAAGATTCCGTTCGCGCCCTGCCTGGGCCACGAACGACTCGTCCGGCTCCTGGTCGACAGTCAAATCGATCGCCCGCGTCTTCGCTTTCTCGAACAGGATCGCGGCGGTCTCAAACTCTTTGCAAAAGCGATTGAGGACATACAGTTCGTCGGGAAGATTCGCGCCGTGCGACCGGGCACCATCGTGTTTTCAAACCAACCGTTTGCAGACATTCGCGGCGCCTTTGGTCTGACGCAGGCACAGGAGATCAAATTCGAGCACGCGTTTGACCTGCCGATGACGACCGCTGCGTTGGCGATGCAGTTTCGAATGGCAGCAGGCGACCGCTGGCTATCCGACTTTTCGCTACGCCGCAATGGCGACATCGAGCGCGCGGTCGATATCGCGGTCTATGCGTTTATCGGCGGCTTCAACGACACTTCAAACCTCGAGGCCGCGCATCGCCTCGACATTCCCGCCGTCGGTACGGAAGCACACTACTGGCAGCAGTCTTACATCGAGTACATGGACCATCCGGAGATTGAGCCACGTACCGGGAAGCCCAAACACTTCGAACAGGTTGCTTTCGAACGCTGGCTCGACGCGAACCCAAACGGCACAACGCTTCTGCTCGACACTATCGACGTTCGTCTCGGTGCGGCGCATGCTGTGATGGCGGCGACTTCCAACGACGCGCGGCGACGTGCGTTCAAAGGTTTTCGCGTCGATTCAGGAAATCTTGCGGAGCTTGGTGATTGGTGCCTACGCTTTTTTGAGGCGAATGGATTGCCGGGTCTGCGCGCAAACCTCACCGGCGATCTGACAGTTGAAAAAGTGAGACAGATCGTGGCCGAGTTTCCTGAAGCTGGAGGCTTTGGTATCGGAACGAAATTGTCGAGCGAGGTGCAGGCAGTCGCGGGCGTGATCTTCAAACAGTGTGTGATGAAAGATCAGCCGACACTCAAGGCTTCAAACTCGGAAGACAAGATCACGCTTCCGGGGCGGCTGCAACTGTTTCGCGGCTCAGATGAAAAAGGGATGTACGTTGGCGACGTGATTGGATTGGATAGTGAAGACGTGAAGATTCCCGGCGCGGCGACGGTTGATCGGCTGCTGGTGCCGTTCTGGGACAACGGGCAACATTCCGCGATACCGTCGATTGAGAAGCAGAAGGCGTTTGTGGAGCAGCAGCGGCAGCGGTTTGCGGATATCAGGAATTATCCGTGCGAGTTGAGCGCAAAGCTGCGTGCGTTGAGGGATGAGCTGGTGAAAAGGATTCGGGAAGATAGGTCGGGCTGGGAAACGATATTGCAGAAGGTATAGGTCCTATAAGTCCTATAGGACCTATTTCTTTCTTTACGACCTATTTCTTTCTTTTCTTCTAATCGCCCGCGCCGGCTTCTCCCGCAGGGCGTTCGACGGTTGCCTCGCGCGCCGGCTTACGGCGTGGTTTCAAACGATCGATGATTCCGTGCGTAACGCCCGACGCATTGTGTGCAAAGCGTCTCCAGCGCGCGGTCGCCTTCATATCGTCGAGCAACGAATAGACCACCGGCGTTGCGATCAATGTCAGCAGTAGTGACAGGGTCTGGCCGCCGATGACCACGATCGCGATCGAACGACGCTCTTCAGCTCCTGGTCCGGAACCGAGCGCAAGCGGCAACATACCCGCGACGAGGGCGAGGGTCGTCATCAGGATCGGACGCAGTCGATCCCTGTTGCCCTGCATGATCGCTTCGTAACGCTCCATGCCTTTCTCGCGCAGGTTGTTCATGTGATCGATCTGAAGAATCGCATTCTTCTTCACCACACCAAACAAGACGAGCACACCGAGCGCCGAATAGAGATTCAGCGTGTCTCCTGTTCCCCACAACGACAACAACGCAAACGGCACCGACAACGGCAAGCTGAGTAGAATCGTGAACGGGTGCACGACGCTTTCAAACTGCGACGCCAGAATCATGTACATGAAGATGATCGACAGAATGAAAGCCCAGATAAACTCGGTAAACGTTCGCTCGAGTTCGCGTGCGCGGCCTGACACTGTGGTTGTGTAAGCCGTCGGCAAGTTCATCTCGCGAACCGTTCCACGCAATGCTTCAATTCGATCCGCAAGCGCATAACCCGGCGCAACTGACGCACGCACAGACACCTGTCTCTCACGATCGAGACGATCGATTCGAGACGGGCTGGTGTCGCGGTTGATGCTGACGACGTTGTCGAGTCTGACGAGGCCGCCTCTCGACGACGGAACATACAAACGACTGATCGTGTCCACGTCGCGTCGATCTGCTTCAGTCAAACGCAACTGCACGTCGTAGTCTTCGTTGATCGACGCATCCCTGAAGCGCGAAGCCTCTTCTTCACCGCCAACCATCAAACGCAGGCTCGTGGCGATGTCAGACGTATCGACACCAAGATCTGCAGCTCGATCTCGATCAATGCGTACGCGAAGCTCGGGCTTGTTGAGCTTGAGAGTCGTATCTGCGTCAACGATGCCGCCAAGCTGCTCCGACCGCTCAACCAGTTCATCGGCGTATTTCGAGAGTTGCACTATGTCCGGGCCACGGAAAACGAAGTCGATGTCACTGCGCCCGCCGGTACCGAAGTTAAACGATCGCCCGTTTCGCACGCCGGATCGCATCGGGGCATACTTCTGCAATCTCCGGCGAACCTCCGACATCACGTCCTGTTGCGTGTAGTTCCCTCTGAAGGCCTTAAACGGATTGCCGTTCTTCGTCTCGTTCCACAATTTGGTGAACGAGAGAGTGCGCTCTTCGTGCGGCGCGATGCGAACGTACATGTCGCCCTGGTTGACGCCGCCGAGAAAACCGCCGCCTGCTGAAGCGAGCACGAGCCTGACACCCGGAGTCTCGAGGATCTCTTTTTCCATCGCGCTGACCGTCTCATTCATCACCGCGAGGTTGGTTCCTTCCGGTCCATTCACGCTGACTTCAAACTCAGCTTCGTCGACGTTCGTCGGAATGAACTCCTGCTTCACCGCGCGATAAAGCGGAATGCTCGTCAACACAGTCACAATCGCAATGACTGCAACCGCAAGGCGATGGCGCATGGCAAACGACAGCAACCACGAATAAGCACCGTCGATGTAGCGATAGAAGCCTCGACGCGATGCCGGCGACTCATGACCACCCTTCGCATCCGACACGCGAATCAATCGCGAGCTCATCATCGGCGTGAGAGTGAAAGACACCAGCAAGCTGACCATGATCGCCACGGCCGCAGTGATACCAAACTGATAAAGGAACCGTCCCGAGATCGACGACATGAACGACACGGGCAGGAAGATCACAACGAGAGACAGAGTTGTAGCCAGTACGGCGAGACCGATGTCTTTCGTCGCTTCACGCGCCGCTTCTTTTGCTTCGATTCGCTTCTCTTCAATGAAGCGAAAGATGTTTTCAAGGACGACGATGGCATCGTCGATCACCACGCCGACCATCAACACGAGGGCGAGCATCGTCACGCTGTTGAGGGTGAAGTCGAGAGCGCGCATCATGCCAAAAGTCGAGATGACCGAGCATGGAATTGCGACCGCGGCGATCAACGTCGAACGCCACGAGCGCATGAAGACCAGCACCACGAGACTCGCGAGAATACTTCCGAGAATCAGGTGCGTCTGGATTTCGTGAAGCGCAGCCTCGATGTATCTCGACTGATCGCGAATGACTTCGAGCTTAACGTCTTCCGGAAGTTGCGCATCTACACGCGGCAGTGCGGCCTTGATGCCGTTGATTACTTCAACTGTGTTCGCGCCTGATTGACGACGGATATCGAGCGTAACGGTGGGAGTACCGTTGAGACGCGAGAATGAGCGTTGTTCTTTTGTTCCGTCTTCCACGCGGCCGACATCCCTCAGCCTGACTGGGGCACCGTTTGCGTTTGCAATGACGAGCTCGTCAAACTGTCGCGGATCGGTAAATCTTCCGAGGGTGCGAAGAGTCAGCTCTTCTTTTCCGGTGGTTACGTTTCCACCGGGCACGTCCGTATTCTGTCGTTCGAGTGCCTGCCTGATCTGCGAGATTGAGATCTGGTAAGCGGCAAGACGTTCCGCATCGATCCAGACATTGATCGCACGGTCTAATCCGCCGACCACACGTACTTCACCGACGCCGCCGATCCGCTCGAGCTGCGGGCGTACTGTTTTGTCTCCGAGTTCGGTAAGTTCGCGAAGCGAACGGTCAGCGGTGAGCGCGATAGTCAGGACTGGGGTACTGTCGTTATCAAATTTCTGAACGACGGGAGGAGTCGCGTCTTCAGGAAGACGGCGGCCGAGAGTGTTGACGCGATCGCGAACGTCCTGTGCCGCAGATTCGAGATCGCGATCGAGTTCGAAAGTAGCAATAACGATCGCACTACCCTGACCGGAGATCGAACGCAACTCACTGATTCCGTCGACAGTATTTACAACTTCCTCAATTTGTTCCGCTACAAGGGATTCGACTTCTTCAGGCGCAGCGCCGGGAAGTCCGACGCGCACAGAGACCGTTGGAAGATCGACGGCCGGAAATCGATCGACTCCCAGCCTGAAGAACCCCGCGGCGCCAACCACGACCAGCGACAACACGATCATGGTCGCGAAGACAGGCCGGCGAATACAAATTTCAGCTAGCTTTTGCAATTTTGTTTGGTATAGGTCCTATAGGACCTATACGACCTATTTCTTTTATTCGACCACTTCGACAGCTTGCCCCGATTGCAGGTTGCCCGGATCGACGATCACTTTTTCTCCAACTGCTACGCCCGCAACAATTTCGGTAAACTCAGCACCGCGACGCCCGGTCGTGATCGGCTTCTCCAATGCCTTTCCATTCTGCACCACGATCACTTTTTCAATACCTGCAAACGTCACGATCGCATTGTTCGGCACCGTCACCGCCATCTTCGCATCATTCGTGACGATCTCAGCGCGGGCAAATGAACCAGGCCGCAGGAACCCATTATTTCGAACGTCTGCTTCAACTATCAATACTCGGTTTTGTTCGGCGATCACCGGACTCAGCCGCATGATCTTTCCAAGGTAGACGTTCGGATCACCCTCAACGGTTACACGAACATCCTGCCCTGTGCGAACTGTCTGCGATTCGCGCTCCGGAATCTCCGCACGCAACCGCAACGGATCCATTCTGACGATATTGACGAGAGGCGCGCCCGCTGCGAGATATTCTCCAACGCTCGCAACCTTTTCCTGAACGATACCGTTGAGCGGAGCGACGACCGCCGTATCTTTTAGTTGCTGCCGCGCCAGCGCCAGTTCCGATCTTCGCTCGGCAAGCACGCCCTGACGGTTTCGAATCTCTTCGTAAGCATCCTGGTAACGGCCTTCTGCAACCTTGAACGCGGCATTTGCAGTATCAAATTCCGCTTTCGCAATCACACCCTGCTCGACCAATCTGGCCGCACGATCGCGGCTGTGCCTGGCTTCGTCGAGCACGGCACGCGCCTGCCGGACAGTCGAAGTGTTTTCAGGATTCACGCGGTCGTCGGTACCGTCAGGCGCGAGTCCGAGGCGTGCACGAGCCTGCGCAAGTGAAGCTTCTGCCTGCTGTACGCGAAGTTGATAATCCGTATTGTCGAGTTGTGCAATTACCTGGCCGCGCGCAACGACGCTGCCCAGGTCGACCGAAATCGTTCGAAGGCGCCCGGGTACTTTCACACTGACTGTAGTTTGATCGTACGCCGCGAGGGTTCCGTTTGCGGTTACCATTTCGCCGAACGGAGTTTCGGCGACGGCTGTTGTTTTGACCTGGCGTGAGGGCTGATTCGCGCCGCCACGATTCTGCCGGGCTGAAGCCTGGTAATCACTCTTGCACGACGTCAAAAAGAGGGCCGCCAACAGCAGCGACACTCCTGCTAACGTTATCCTGTTACAAAACATCTTTGGCAGTTTAACACGCATAACAAATCTTCACGAACGAGAGGCTATTACGATGCCACTGGTGAAGATCTGATTGCTTAGAAACCGCGCCGGATCAGGTATGACATCTTGATAAAAAGTGTCCGGGAGTTGCGCCGGAAGCCGGGCACCACATCCCGCGTGAACGGGTGGAGAGTGTCGTAATTCAAATCGTCATTATAGCCAACGTAAAAAGCCGTGCCCGGACTCGGCGTCCAACCAAGCAGCCCCTGGGCGCGCATCTGCGAATTTAGCGTGTTGTAGTCGAGAATCAGTCGCGCGAACGTGGCTTTTGTAAACTGATACGTGCCGCGCAAGGTGAGGATGTTCACGTTGAATGCAACGCGACCCGTGTCGTAGCGCTTTAAGCGTTGTGAGTTGATACTGAACTGTGTGCGCAGCTCGTTGGTCGGCTGGTACGTGACGCTGCCGTTGAACTGAAGCAAATTTCCACGGCCGGGGTCGAGTGGCGCATCCTGCCCAAGCAACAACGCGGCCGGGCTCACGCGCGGATACTTATCCCCATTGCCAAAGTCGAGATCGAAATGGCCCCAACGATGGGTAACTTGTCCGTTGAACTGAATCTTCTTATGCGGGTTAGAGCCGAAAAAGACTGATACGTGCTGCTTGCTTGAAGCACGCTCGGTGCTCTCCCCAAAGAACGTACACTTGTCGTCCCCCGCCGAGAACGGATTGCAGGGTTTAGCTTCGCGGGTTGGACCAAACTCGTGATCGAACAAACGCTCGTAACCGGGTTCCCACCACGCGCCAATCCAACTGTTGCGCGGCAACTGCAGTTCGACGAGGTGTTCGCTTTCCCACGTGTACAGGCGGCCCTGCCAGTCGTAATCGACATGATTGAACGTGTGCCAGTGAAAACCGATGATCTTCTTCTTCGGATTCGGATCCGAGTTGTAGCGAAGGAAGAAAGAGTTGAAGTTTGAATTTGTCCTCTGGAAGAAGCCGACGTCCGCGCGATAGTCCTGCGTAAAGCCTTCGGTGAAGATCTCGTAACCCCAGTTACGGCCCGCCATGTTGTAAACACCCGTATAGCCAAAGCCATTCCCGGTCCGGTAACGCGTTTCGCCGTCGTTTGGATCGAAAAAGAAGTTGCGTGAAGTTGTTCCTAAGGCCTGGAACGTAACCGTCGTTTTCTTATCGAGACGAAAACGACCGTCGATTCCTAACACGTCGTTGTGTTTGTCGATAAAGTTGTAAGTCGTCGCCACCATACCCAGCGAGTTTTCTTTACCAATGTCACGCTTTAATCGAAGCACGCCGATGTAAGCGTTCTTATCGAGGAACCGTTCGTCGTCGCAAACGACTCGTGGATCGAGTGCGCGCTGATCGATACAGGAATTCAACTCGCCGCGATCGTCCGCAGTGAGATTTCCTGGTCCATTGTCACTCGCCACCATGAGTCCGAAAGTGTTTCGGCCCCATTTTCCGGTGGTCTTCACCGCCAGGTCGGGATCGACAATCGCACGAGTATGGACGGCCGTGATCGGCGTCTGAAAGATGTCGATACCTTCGAGAAAAAACGGGCGCTTCTCAGGAAAGAAGATCGGGAAACGCTGGTTTGCAGTGACGACGAGTTGATCCGCTTCGACCTGTGCGAAGTCGGGATTGATAGCAAGGTCAACGGTGACCGCCGAACTCGGAATGAACTTCGCAGTCAACCCGAGATCTCCACGAACCGGTTCATGAACAAGGCGGCCCGGATCGTTCTCTAACTCCATCGCTTGGAATGAAGGCACGAAACGGCTGTTTTGCGAGACCGTGACACTCGGAATCAACTCGATCGTACGTTCCACCGAGATCCCTTCGAGACCCGTCAAGTGTCCAGCCTGGCTCAAATTGCTGTCGATGCTGCGCGAGAATGGCATCCACGAGTCGAGCTCGTTTTCAAAGCGCTTGATGCGGCGAAAGAAATGCGCGCCCCAGAGTTTTCCTTTGCCT